>JAEZBT010000079.1 GCA_023426865.1 Actinomycetes bacterium | reverse complement strand
GGCGAGGACGGCGCCGAGCTCGGCGGCGTAGGCGGGGTCCTCGGGGGTCAGGGTCGGGTGCCGCCAGAGGACGACGACGTCGCCCGGTGCGCGCCCGAACGCGGCCTCGAGCGCGGCCGCGGCCTGCGTGGACTCGGCCTGCGGGTCGGTGAAGCCGCCCTCGCTCACCTCGTCCGCGACGCCCGGCCCGACGATCGCGGCGACGGCCGCGAGCAGGGCGGCTACGCCGATGACCAGGCGCCGGCGGGTGTGGGCCAGGCGTCCGAGTCGGCTGAACATGGCAGGCCTCCGGGTAGTCTTGTGTGACGGGCGATTGCCCCCGCGAACGTCGTACGCTTTCGTTAACAGTGTTTGCTAACGGTGTATACCGAAGCGCATGCTGTTCGCAGATGTCAACGGCGTTCTCGGATCTTGGGCGCCGCCCTGCAATCGGAGGAGGGTCATGACGACGACGACGGAGTCGCGCCGGGACCGCCAGCGCGCCGCAACCGAGGCCGAGATCAAGGACGTCGCCCGGCGTCAGCTCGTCGCGTCCGGCGGCGCGGACCTGAGCCTGCGCGGGATCGCGCGCGAGATGGGCATGACCGCCCCCGGCCTCTACCGCTACTTCGAGAGCCTCGAAGCCCTCACGCAGGAGATGTGCCACGAGTTCGTGCACGAGGTCGCCGAGGAGATCGACGCGCGGTTGGCGGGCGCCGGGGGTGACCTGGCCACGCGCGTCCACGTCGCGATCCGGGCCTTCCGCGACTGGGCCGTCGCGCATCCTGCGGAGTTCGGCCTGATCTTCCGCTCGAAGGGTCCCGGGCCTGTCGCGTTCGCCGGTCAGGCGCAGGCCGAGTGGGCCGACGAGTGCAGTCACAGCCAGTCGTTCGCCCGCCTCTTCCTGGACCTGTTCGTCGACCTCTGGACCGAGGGGCAGCCCATCGAGCTGCCCGACGAGGAGCACCTGCCGCGCGACGTCGTCGAGCAGCTCTCGTCGCTGCGGCGACTGATCCGGGTCGAGGTCCCGGACGGCGCCGTCTGGGTCTTCGCGCACGCGTGGGTGCGGCTGTACTCGGTGATCGCGCTGGAGGTCCTGGGCCAGCTCGAGTTCATGTTCGCCGACGTCGAGCCGTACTTCGAGGCCGAGCTGCACGCCGTCGTGCACACCCTGGGCATCGAGTACGTCCCACGCGAGGCCTGACGCCCCCTTCCCCTTCCCCTTGCCCTTGCCCTTGCCCCCGGGTGTGGAGCGTTCCTCCCGGGTGTGGAGCGTTCCTCACGTGACACGCGGGCGTGTCGGTCGACAACGCTCCACACGCGGCGCGAACGCTCCACACGTGGCGTGAACGCTCCACACGCGCAGGTGGTGCGCCACACGTGCCACGATGTCCGGCATGGATGCGCCCGAGGTGAGGATCGACGTCGTCGACACGGACGAGGCCGGCGAGCTGCTGACGCTGCGGCGTGCCGCGTTCGTGGCGGAGGCCCAGGAGTACGGCGACCCCTTCATCCCCCCGCTGACCCAGACGCTCGACGAGCTCCACACCGACCTCGAGCGCACCGACGTCGTCACGCTCGCCGCCTGGGTGGACGCCCGGATGGTCGGCTCGATCCGCGTCGAGGTCGAGGGCACGAAGGCCACGCTCGGCCGGCTCGCCGTCGTCCCGGACATGCAGGGCAAGGGGATCGGCACCCAGCTCCTGCTCGCGATCCCGCCGTACCTGCCCCCGGAGACCTCCGAGGTGTGGGTGTTCACCGCGCGCGACGCCGTGCACAACCTCGCCGACGCCTACGAGGGCGAGAACGAGGCGCTCGGCGACCTCACCTACGCCTACCTGCGCCGGATCCTCGGCCCCGGCGGCAGCCTCCCGACGGGCGGCTGACGCCCCCCGGGGCGGAGAAATGCCGCGGCGTCGTGCCGCGCGGCCTTGCTACCCTGGGCCGGGTCGCGACTGGCGGACAGGTCAGGTGGGGAACCACCGGGGAGCGACGCAGCAGCTGACGAGGGGTCGTACGCCTGGGCCCCGGGTCGCCCACCACGTGCGCGCCCCGGCTCGCACTGCTGATCGAGGAGAACGATGACCGCCAACCCCGACTCCGCCCCCGCCTCCCGCGACCGCGTCCTCGACGCTCCGCTCGCCGAGGTCGACCCCGAGATCGCCGAGGTCCTCGAGCTCGAGCTGGGCCGCCAGCGCGAGACGCTCGAGATGATCGCGAGCGAGAACTTCGTGCCCCGCGCGGTGCTCCAGGCGCAGGGCTCCGTGCTCACCAACAAGTACGCCGAGGGCTACCCCGGCAAGCGGTACTACGGCGGCTGCGAGTTCGTCGACGTCGCCGAGAACCTGGCGATCGCGCGGGCGAAGGCGCTGTTCGGCGCCGACCACGCCAACGTCCAGCCGCACGCCGGCGCGCAGGCGAACGCCGCCGTCCTGCACGCGCTCGCCACCGCCGGCGACACGATCCTCGGCCTGGAGCTCGCGCACGGCGGCCACCTCACGCACGGCATGAAGATCAACTTCTCCGGTCGGCTCTACGACGTCGCGTCGTACCAGGTGGACCCGACCACGTTCCGCGTGGACATGGACGTCGTGCGGGCCACGGCCCTCGAGCGCCGGCCGCGCGTCATCATCGCCGGCTGGTCGGCCTACCCGCGGCACCTCGACTTCGCGGCCTTCGCCGAGATCGCGCGCGAGGTGGGCGCCGCGCTCTGGGTCGACATGGCGCACTTCGCGGGCCTCGTCGCGGCGGGCCTGCACCCGTCGCCCGTGCCGCACGCCGACGTCGTCTCCTCGACCGTGCACAAGACCATCGGCGGCCCCCGCTCCGGCTTCATCCTGTCCAAGGAGGAGCACGCGAAGAAGATCGACTCCGCGGTGTTCCCCGGCCAGCAGGGCGGCCCGCTCATGCACGTGATCGCCGCCAAGGCGACGGCCTTCAAGATCGCGGCGTCGGAGGAGTTCCGCGCCCGCCAGCAGCGCACCCTCGACGGCGCGCAGATCCTGGCCGAGCGCCTCGCCGCGCCCGACGTCGCCGGCGCCGGCGTCTCCGTGCTCACCGGCGGCACCGACGTGCACCTGGTCCTGGTGGACCTGCGCGAGTCGCCGCTCGACGGCCAGCAGGCCGAGGACCTCCTGCACGCCGCCGGCATCACCGTGAACCGCAACGCGGTGCCGTTCGACCCGCGCCCGCCGCGCGTGACCTCCGGCCTGCGGATCGGCACCCCGGCGCTCGCGACGCGCGGCTTCGGCGAGGCCGAGTTCCGCGAGGTCGCCGACATCATCGCCACCGCCCTCGTGGACGGACAGGCGGCCGACGTCGCCGCCCTGCGGGCGCGGGTCGGCAGGCTGACCGCCGAGTTCCCGCTGTACCCGGGCCTGCAGCAGTGACCGCCCAGCTGCTCGACGGCAAGGCGACCGCCGCGGCGATCAAGGGCGAGCTGGCGGTCCGTGTGGCGGCGCTGCGCGAGCGCGGCATCGCGTGCGGGCTGGGCACGGTGCTCGTCGGCGACGACCCGGGCTCGCAGGCGTATGTCGCGGGCAAGCACCGCGACTGCGCCGAGGTCGGCATCGACTCGATCCGCGAGGACCTCCCCGCGGACGCGACCACGGCCGATGTCGAGGCGGCGATCGACCGGCTCAACGCGGACCCGCGGTGCACCGGCTACATCGTCCAGCTGCCGCTGCCGAAGGGGATCGACCCCGGGCCGCTGCTCGAGCGCATCGACCCGGCCAAGGACGCCGACGGCCTGCACCCGACCAACCTCGGGCGCCTGGTGCTGCGCGTGAACGAGCCGCTGACGTCGCCGCTGCCGTGCACGCCCCGCGCCTGCCTCGAGCTCATGGGGCGGTACGGCCTCGCGGTGGCGGGCAAGCACGTCGTCGTCGTCGGGCGGGGGACCACCGTCGGGCGGTCGATCGGGCTGCTCCTCACGCGGCGTGAGCACAACGCGACGGTGACGCTCACGCACACCGGCACCCGCGAGCTCGACGCGCACCTGCGGACGGCGGACGTCATCGTCGCCGCGGCCGGCGTGCCCGGCATCGTGCGCGCGGAGGACGTCGCCCCCGGGGCGATCGTGCTCGACGTCGGGGTCTCGCGGCAGGTGGACGTGGACAGCGGGCGCACGCGCCTGGTCGGCGACGTCGAGCCCGAGGTGGGCGACGTCGCAGGCTGGCTCTCGCCCAACCCGGGCGGGGTCGGGCCGATGACGCGCGCGATGCTCCTGGCGAACGTGGTGGAGGCCGCCGAGGCGACCCTCTAGCCCCGATCACCCCCGAGTGGAACGTCAGTGCAGTGATCTGGCGTCGAGTGGAACGTTCTGCTCCAGGTTCGTTCCACTCGGGAGGTGCACGGGCCGATGAGTTCCCGGCACCCGGGTGGTCTGCCCGCTCGACAGCCCGACCGCAGCCGAGGGAGACCGCCATGTCCGTCCACACGCATCTCTGGTTCGACCACCAGGCCGAGGAAGCCGCCCGGTTCTGGACCTCGATCGTCCCGAACTCGCAGATCCTCTCGGTCCGGCGCGCCCCCGCCGGCGTGCCCGACGTCGACGAGGGGACCGTGTTCGTCGTCGAGCTCGAGCTCGACGGGCACCGCGTGACGGCGCTCAACGCCGGGCCGTCCTTCACCCTCGACGAGGCGTTCTCCTTCTTCCTCGAGTGCGACGACCAGGCGGAGGTCGACCGGTACTGGGACGCGCTGCTGGCCGACGGCGGCGAACCCAGCCAGTGCGGCTGGCTCCGGGACCGGTTCGGGGTGGCCTGGCAGGTCGTGCCGAAGGGCCTGGACGACCTGGTCTTCGCGCCGGGCGAGGCCGGGCAGCGCGCGATGGCCACGATGATGCGCCAGGTCAAGCTGGACATCGGCGAGATCCGGGCCGCGCACGACGGGGTGCTCGCCGCGCACTGAGGCGGGGTCGGGGAGGGTGGCGCAGAATCACCCGCTATGGCCGGTGCATCCGGGACGCTCCGGGCGTTACGGTGACAACCCGTCGCGACGCGGGTCGGCAGCGCACCCCCACGCTGCCGCGCCGACGACCGAAGGACCCGCGTGACGCTCGCCTCCCCCACGAGCACCACGGCCGAACCGCTGCCCCGCGGTGCGCTCCGGCGCGCCCGGGCCGCTCTCGCCAGACCGTCCGGTGCGCTGCCCAACACCCGCTGGCTGTTCGCGCGGCTCGCGCTCCTCTCGCTCGCCGTCACGCTGCCCCTCCCGCTGCTGACCGCCGGCCCCGTCGAGGCGGTCGTCGTGCTGCTCGGCGGCGCCGTGATCGCCGTGTCGTGGACCGTCGGCTACGTGCGGGGGCGGACCACGGTGGCCGCCGACGTCGTCGACTCCCTGGCCGTGTTCGCGATGGCCGTGACCTGCGACGTGCCGTCGGCCATCGTGGCGGCGCTGGTCTCCGCGCTGTGGTTCCGATCGCTGACCGGCTCGACGCTGCGGGCCTACCTGCGTCCGGTCGCCTACGCGGTCGCGATCGGCGCCGCGCTCGCGCTCTGGCCGCACGTGGGGGACCACGTCGGCAACGACGAGGCCCTGCACGCCTTCGCGACGGTGCCGATGCTCTTCCTGACGGTCGTCGTCGCCCGCCGCCTCGCCTGGATGCTCCGCGAGCGCAGGACGCGCGACGCCGTCGCGGGGGTCTACGCGGCCGCGATCGAACAGCTCCTGGGCGTGACGGACGGGACGTCGATCAGGCGGGTCGCGACCGCTGCCGACGAGGGTTTCTGCGCCGCGGTGCCCGGGCTGCGGATCGCGAAGGTGGACCTGGTCGGTGACGCGCTCGCGGTGCAGGGCCTGCGCGGTCCGTGGGCCGAGCCGCCGCAGTGGCTGCCGGTCGAGGTCGTGGTCGACGGCCCCGAGGAGCGCGGATCGGTCGAGCAGCCGGTGGCCGACACGGCCCTCCTGGACGCGGCCGTCGGCGAGCGGCTCGTCTGGCTCGCCCTGACCCTGCCCGTCGTGCCCCGGCTCGGGCTGCGCAGCTGGCTGCTCGTCGGGGCGCCCGGTGCGGTCCCGTCGGCGGTCGCCGCGGCACTGAAGAACCTCGCCAACCACATGGAGCTGGCGTACGCGGTCGCGGCCGCGCACGACGCCCTCACCGAGCGGGCGACGACCGACACCCTCACCGGTCTGGCGAACCGGGCGGCCTTCACCACGGCCCTCGAGCTTGCGCTGACCGACGAGGCGCAGGCCACCGTGAGCGTGCTCTTCGTCGACATGGACTCCTTCAAGGAGATCAACGACCGGCTGGGCCACCAGGCCGGCGACCAGGTGCTCCGCGAGGTGGCCACGCGCCTGCGCCGGGCGTCCCGGCCGGGCGACATCGTCGGCCGGCTCGGCGGTGACGAGTTCGCGGTCCTGCTGCCCGGCGC
>JAEZBT010000010.1 GCA_023426865.1 Actinomycetes bacterium | reverse complement strand
CGAGAACCTCGGGCGCGGCCTGGCGGGCGAGCCGGCCCCGGGGGTTCGCGGTGCGTCGCTCGGGCCCGACGACGACCTCGGGCTCGAGTGGACGGTGGTGGTCGTCGGCGCGCACGAGGCCGTGGCGCTCATCGCCCGCATCCGCCCACCGGACGCCGACGACGGCGGCGTGTGGTTCGACTTCGCCGTGACGCACGACCGCGCGCGGGTCACCGAGGCCGCACTGCTCCTGCTGGACCGGCTCGGGCCCGAGCAGCGCTGAGTCAGCGGGCCGCCGGGTCCCGCCAGACGCGGTACTGCGGCGGGAAGACGCCGCGCGGCTCGTAGTGCCCCCACATGACCTTGTCGAGCAGCAGCTCGACGAGCACGGACTGCTCACCCGGGCTGAAGGCGCACGCCTCGACGGCGGCCGCGCGCCGCGGGTCGTCCGCGAGGACGAGGGCCTGCCCGGAGACCATCAGCTCGTCGTCGACGTCCTCCGAACCGGTCGAGTGCAGCGCGTAGCGACCGTCGCGCTCGAGGTCCCGCAGCTTCGGGGACGGCTCGATGAAGGCGAACATCGACCCGACCGCCCACACGGGCATGATCGGGTGGATGCGCGGGGCACCCGCCCGGCTCACCGTCGCCAGGTAGCCGAACCCCGACCCGGGGACCGTCAGGAGGGTGTGCGCCGCCTCTGCGACCTCCGGTGCGGACTCCGCGAACTCGCTCCAGGTGCTCATGCGCGGATGCTCGCACCGTTGAACATCAACGGGCCAATCTCAGCTGCTGGTCAGGGTCTGCTCCCAGATGAGCGACCCGTCGGAGTTGTAGTACGCGTACGCGACGGCCGGCTCGACGACCCCGGCCTGCGACATCGCCGGGAAGATGACGGTGTCGCACAGCTCCTCGAAGGTCGCGGCCAAGGTGTCGAAGTAGGCCGCGGCCGCGGCGGGGTCGATCGGGTCGGCGTAGACGTAGGAGAACCTGATCGTGGACGGGTACACCGCCTCGACCTCGGCCGAGGTGTACAGCTCGAGGCCGGGCATGCCCTCCATCGCGGCGCGCTCGGACGCGACGTAGGCATCGAGCGCGGCGGAGCTGGCGGCGTCGTCGGCGGGCTCCTCGGCCGCCGGCTCGTCCGCGGGGTCCTCGGGGGCAGGCGCCTCCTCCTTGAGCCGCTCCTCCTGGACGGGCTCGGGGCGCGGGCGCTCGTCGACGCGCTCGTCCGAGGTGGTCCCGGCGCAGCCGGCGAGGAGGGCGACGAGGGCGAGGGCAGCCAGTCCGCGTGTCTTCACCCGGTGCACGGTAATGCCCGGCAGCCACCCGGCTCAGGCTCTCCCCGGGTGAGTTTCCCGGCCGCTGATCCACTTGAGGAGCCACTCGAACGGGCCCTGTGACCAGCGCATTCGAATGATCATGGCGCCGCCGGTCAGGACGGCGACGATCCCCAGGAGCACCGGCACCTGACGGTCCGTGTGCTCGGCGGCGCCCGTCCACTCCCAGACGTCCTGGACGAGGAACGAGTGCACGATGTACGCCGACAGGGCCATCGACCCCACCGCGGCCAGGGGCCGGAACAGGCGGAGCACGGCGCGCGGCAGGGCGAGGAACAGCCCGATGACCGCCAGGGCGATGCCGAGCGACTGGAGCGCCCACGGCGTGCGTTTGTTGATCTTGGGCGAGGTGGGCGCGTGGCCGCCCGCCCGCTCAGCGCACCCGGACCGGCACCGCCCGCCCGTCCGCCGCCACGGCGCGCACGTCGTCCCCCGAGCCGGTCACGTCGAACGTGACCCGCCGCCCGTCCACGTCCACCACGTCGACCCGGGCGCTGAGCGTGGCCCCACCGCTGAATGCCTCCAGCACGAGGCCGTCCAGGTAGTCGTAGTCGGGCCGGTCCTCACGTGCGCCGCGCGCCAGGACCGCTCCCTCGCGCACGTACAGCGGCAGCGAGTCGAACGCATGCGTCTCCCGGAGCCAGCGGCCACCGGTCACCTTCTCTCCGGTCAGCAGGTGCGTCCACGTCCCGGCGGGCAGGTAGACGTCGACGGTCCCGTCGACGGACATGACGGGCGCGACCAGCAGGTCGGGACCGAGCATGTACTGCCTGTCGAGGTAGGTCACCGCCGGGTCGTCGGGGAACTCGAACACCATCGGGCGAGCGACGGAGACGCCCGTCGCCGCCGCGTCCGCCCCCGCGGTGAACAGGTACGGCATGAGCGAGTTCTTCAGCCGGGCGAACTGCCGGGTGACCGCCACGGCCTCCTCGTCGAAGGCCCACGGCACCCGGTAGCTGTCCGAGCCGTGCAGCCGCGAGTGGCTCGAGAGCAGCCCGAACGGGATCCATCGCTTGAAGACGGCGGGGTCCGGGGTGCCCTCGAACCCGCCGATGTCGTGGCTCCAGAACCCGAAGCCCGACGCCGCGAGCGACAGCCCACCGCGCAGTGTCTCGGCCATCGACGCGAAGCTCGAGGTGTTGTCCCCACCCCAGTGCACGGGGAACTGCTGGCCGCCGGCGGTCGCCGACCGGGCGAACACCACGGCGTCGCCCTCGCCCCGCACGTCGCGCAGCACGTCGAACACCGCCGCGTTGTAGAGCTGCGTGTACAGGTTGTGCATCACGGCGGGGTCGGTGCCGTCGTGCCACACGACGTCGGTCGGCACCCGCTCGCCGAAGTCCGTCTTGAGCGCGTCGACGCCCTGGGCGAGCAGACGCCGCAGCTTGCCCTGGAACCACCGGACGGCATCGGGGTTCGTGAAGTCCAGCAGGGCCATGCCCGCGACCCACATGTCCCACTGCCACACGGTCCCGTCGGCGCGGCGCACGAGGTAGTCGCGCTCGGCGGCCTCGGCGAACAGCGCTGAGCGCTGGGCGATGTACGGGTTGATCCACACGGAGACGCGCAGGTCGCGCTCGTCGTGCAGCCGGCCCAGCATGCCCTCCGGGTCCGGGAACACGCGGGTGTCCCACTCGAGGTCGGTCCAGCTGAACTCGCGCATCCAGAAGCAGTCGAAGTGGAAGACGCTGAGCGGGATCCCCCGGTCGCGCATGCCGTCGACGAACCTCGTCACGGTCGCCTCGTCGTAGTCCGTGGTGAAGGACGTGGACAGCCAGAGCCCGTAGGACCACGCGGGCACGACGGCCGGCCGGCCGGTGAGGCGCGTGTAGCGGTCGATCACGTCCTTGGGCGTCGGCCCGTCGACGACCAGGAACTCCAGCGCCTCCCCCGGCACCGAGAACTGGACGCGCTCGACGGCCTCGGAGCCGACCTCGAAGGACACATGCTCGGGGTGGTTGACCAGAACCCCGTACCCGCGGTTCGTCAGGTAGAACGGGACGTTCTTGTAGGCCATCTCCGAGCTCGTGCCGCCGTCGGCGTTCCAGACGTCGACCGCCTGCCCGTTCTTCACCAGCGGCCCGAAACGCTCACCGAGGCCGTAGACCGCCTCGCCGATGCCGAGGTCGAGCTGGGCGTGCACGTACCCGCCGGGAACGGCGAGGCCCGTCGGTGTCACGCCCGCCAGGCCCGCCGGCTCGGCCGCCACCGCGGCCCGCTCCGCGAGGGTCAGGTGCGCGATGGACTTGTGGCCGGATCCGGTAAGCCGGGTGGCCCCGTGCCAGAACGACAGGTCCCACGGTGCTCCGCGGCGGATCTCGGCCCGCAGCGAGCCCGACGTGAGCGTGGCGCCGTCGTCGGTGACCTCGACCCGGCCCGCGCCGCCCGGCTCGTCGAGGGCGAAGCCGCGACCGCAGCGCCCGCCGGTGTGGTGCTCGACGCGCACCTTGATCACGCCCTCCGCGGGGGCCGAGAGCGTGACGGTGAGCACGCCGATGTTCAGCACGTTGCCGCGCGACCGGATCGGGCGCGTCGGCGCGGTGACGACGAGCCGGTCGCCGTCCGGCGCGAGGTCGTAGGCCTCCTGGGCGTACAGCGCTGTCACGCCGGGCCGCAGGGCCCAGAACCCGTCGGTGAACTTCACTTCACTGCTCCTGCCGTGATGCCCCGCGTGAGGGTGCGCTGGAAGATGAGGAAGAAGACGATCGTCGGGACGACGCTCAGCAGCGTCGCCGAGATGAGGGTGGTCACGTCGGTCTGCCGCTCGCCGGAGAGCTGCTCGAGGACGAGCGGGACCGTCAGCGAGTCGGGCTGGTTGAGGAACGACAGCGGCAGCAGGAACTCGTTCCAGGTCCAGATGAAGAAGAAGACCATGAGGACGTTGATCGTCGGTCGGGAGATCGGCACGATCACCGAGCGCAGCGTCCGCCACCGGCTCGCGCCGTCCAGCGCCGCGGCCTCGAGGATCTCCTTGGGGAACGTGCCGTACAGGCTCGCGAGCAGGTACGTGCCGAACGCGCCCTGGATCACGGTGAAGGTGAGGATCACCGACCACGGGTTCGACAGCAGGTGCGCCTTGTCGAACATCGTGAAGAGGGGGTAGACGAGCATCTCCTGGGGCAGCAGGTTCGCCATCAGGAAGAGGAGGGTCAGCCACGTCCGGCCGCGCACCCGCCCGATGCCGATGGCGAAGGCGTTGAGGACGGCGACGACGACGGCCAGGACGGCCACGGACCCCGCGATGAAGAACGAGTTCCACAGGGCGCGCGGGAAGTTCTTGCCGGTCCAGAAGCTCTCCAGACCGTCGGTGTAGAACGACCGTGGGAAGTCCAGCGGCCCGGAGGTCGAGTAGTCCTGCGGCGACTTGAAGGCGTTCAGCAGCAGCATGACCAGCGGGAACGCGATGACGAGCGCGAGGACGACCGCGAGGGCGAGCAGCACCCACTCCCCGACGGTGTGCGGACGGCGGCGGGTCACCTCAGCCCTCCTTCTGCTCGGCCCGGCGCTGCGCGCGCAGGAAGACCATCGCGACGACGGCGACCACGAGCGTCACCGAGGTGGCGATCGCCGCGGCGTAGCCCTTGTCGGTGCCGTTCCCGAAGAACTCGACGTAGGCGTAGTACGACGGGACGTAGGTGGACTTGTTGGGACCGCCCTGGGTCAGGATGAAGACGGGCCCGAACACCTTCAGCGCCGCGATCGTCGTGGTGAGCGTGACGACGAAGACCTCGGGCCGGATCATCGGTCGGGTGATCGCCTGGAACCGGCGGAACCAGCCCGCGCCGTCGAGCTCGGCTGCCTCGTAGAGCTCGGGGTCCACGCGCTGCAGCGCCGCCATGAAGATGACGACCGGGTAGCCGATCTGGATCCAGACCATCAGGAGCATCACGGAGAACAGCGCCGTCGTCCCGGTCCCGCCCACCCAGTTCACGGCCACGTCGCTGCCCGTCACCGTGGACAGGAACTGGTTCAGGACGCCGTTCCGGTCCGGGTACAGGACCCAGCCGAACAGCACGCCGGCCACCGCGATCGGGATCACCTGAGGCAGGTAGTAGGTCGCGCGCAGGAAGCTCGCGAGCCTTCCTGAGAACCGCCGCCCGATGACGTCGAAGAGGATCGCCGCCAGCACCAGCCCGACGAGCGTCGGGATGACGACCATGGCGAGGATCATGAAGACGATGTTGCGGAAGGACATCCAGAAGGCGGAGTCGCCCATCAGCTCGGCCCAGTTCGCGAGCCCGACGAACTCGGGGGTGGTGAAGCCCCCGCGCCACGACTGGAAGCTCAGCCAGACGTTGTAGACGACCGGGTACACGACGATCGCCAGCGTCAGGAGGATCCCGGGGATGAAGTAGGCCCAGTACCCGATCGGGCGGCCACCGCCCGTGGGGATGCGTGGGAGGTCCTCGAGGGACCGGGTGCGTGGTGCGCGCGTCCAGACGCTCATCGGTGTCGTCTCCGTCCGGGGTGGGCCCGCCCCCCCCCGGGGGCCCGCCCCCCCGGGTCGAGCTCGAGCTCCTGACCGACCGGGCGGCGCCGCAGCTCCCGAGCATGGCCGCGTTGTCGTTCCCCCTCGGCCGGTTCGAGCGCGAGATCCGCGACCTGTACGGCGT
>JAEZBT010000430.1 GCA_023426865.1 Actinomycetes bacterium | reverse complement strand
GGCGTTCGGCTTCGCCCGGCCGATCGCGCACGGCATGCTCACGGCGGCGAAGGCGCTGGCCGACGTCGGCGCCGCCGGTCGCGGGGACGCCTACGCCTGGGAGGTGGAGTTCGCGACACCGGTGCTCCTGCCCTCGACGGTGTCCGTCCGCGTGGCGCCCGACGCCGCGGGCGCGGCCGGGCGCGCGGACGGCGGCTTCACGTTCTCCGCGTGGTCCCGCAAGCCGCACCTGACGGGCACCGTCCGCCCGCTGCGCTGAGTCCGAGGAGACTGGCGGCCGCGTGGCCGTCCCGGTGGGATCAGACGTAGAAGCCCGCGCGCAGGTTGAGGCCGTGCTCGAGCCAGGCCTTCATCGCGCAGAGCATGTGCGTCCAGCCCTCGCAGTTGCCGTACGACGCCTTCTGGCCCGCCTCGCCGTCCCGCCAGCCCTCCTCGGCGATACGCACGAGCGTCCGGCCGTCCTCGAGCGCGTCGAAGGTCATGGTGACGGTCGTGTCATAGGCCGGGCCGCCGTCGTCGGCGCCCGCCCAGCGGAAGACGATGCGGCTGTCCTGGACGACCTCGTCGACGTGCACGGGGAAGGCGCCAGGGAAGTCGGCGAAGTCCCACCGCACGGTCGCCCCGGTCGCGAGCCGGCCCTGGGCCCCGCCCGTCGTGAAGTAGCGGGAGAGGGTGCCGGGGTCGGCCACCGCCTCGAACACCTCGTGCACCGGCCGGGCGATGCGGCCGGCAATCTCGAACTGTGGCGCCATCGGAGCTCCTCGTGTCGTACCCGTCTGAGTGGTCCTCATGTTATAGACTCATAACATGTTTGACCGCAAGGGGTGCGACCGATGAGCCGACCGGCTCCCCGCCGCGCCGACGCCGACGCCGACGAGGACGCCTTCGACCGCGTGCTCAAGGCGCTCGGCCACCGGACACGTCGGCGCATCGTCGACCTGCTGCGCGACGGCCCCCGGACCACCGGTGACCTCTGCGAGGCGTTCCCGGAGCTCGACCGCTGCACGACCATGCAGCATCTCGGGGTGCTCGAGCGCGCCGGCGTCGTCGTCGCCCGCCGCGAGGGGCGCGAGCGGTGGAACCACCTGGACGTCCTGCCGATCCGCGCCGTGCACGACAGGTGGATCGCGCCCTACGCCGACGGCGCAGTCGGCGTGCTCTCCCGCCTGGGCGACGACCTCGGCAGGTAGCGCGACGCGCGTCGGGGCACCGTGCCAGGGTGAGGGCGTGGATCCGTACACCGGGGGGCTCGAGCGCGAGGGCGACTACGACGGACTCGAGCTCGACGGCCTCGACCTGAGCGGGCAGGACGCGCGGGACGCCCGCTTCCTCGACTGCGCCCTGCACCACTGCGTGCTCGACGGCGTGCGGCTGGACCACGCGCACGTCGTCGACACGTCGTTCGTCGAGGTGCGGGCCGACGTCCTCGAGGCGCCCGACGTCGAGTGGCGGGACGTCACCCTGACCGACTGCCGGCTGGGCGGCGTGCGGGCCTACGGCGGCGCGCTGCTCCGCGTCACGGTCACGGGCGGCAAGATCGACTACCTCAATCTCCGCGGCGCCAAGATCCGCGAGCTGCGCCTGGTCGGGGCGACGATCGACGACCTCGACCTCGCCGGGGCGACCGTCCGCGACCTCGCCGTCAGCGACAGCCGGGTGCGCCGGCTCGACGTCACGGGTGCGCACCTGACCGACGTCGACCTGCGCGAGGCCGACCTGTCCGAGATCGACGGCCTGCCGGGTCTCGCGGGCGCCACGATCAGCGAGGAGCAGCTCGTGGCGCTGGCACCCGCCCTGGCGGCCCAGCTCGGGATCGTGGTCCGGTGAGCGCGCGCGCCGGGCGGACGCCGGCCGCGATCGTGAGTGCGATCGGCGCGCTGGGCACGCTGGGCCTCCTGCTGGCGGGCTGCGGGGCGATCATTCCCGACGACGGCACCGGGCCCGGGACACGCGACGACGGGCTGGTCGCCTGCCCGCAGGTCGAGGGGCAGGACCTCCCGCCCGAGTGCGTGCCCTACGACCCCGAGGCGGCGATGGCCGCCAACGACGCCTACCGCCGGCGCATGGAGCTGTCGGAGGACATGGCGGAGAAGATGGCGGCCGCACTCGAGCCGGCGCGCGCCGCCGCCATCGCCGCGCTCGAGCCGCTCGCCGACGACCCCGCACTGGACCGCGAGACCGTCCGGGACGCCCTGGTCGCGGCGGGCTTCGACGCCGGCGCCCTCTACATCTCAGCCCCCCTGGACGACCCTCCGGTCGTCCCCCTGGTCATCGACGATGCCGGCTGCCTGGTCGGCGAGGTCGGCGCGGGGGTGGTGGAGCTCGAGGTCGCGGGGCCCATCGCCGACGGCGGGTGCTTCCCCGCGAACTAGTGGGTCCCCCGGGGTCGCCGACCCGGGCCCGTGTCGGAGGTCGGACCCCATGTTCCGACCCGCGCCTCCAAGCAGCGTTACCGTTGGTCGGTCCGCTGAGCCGTCACGCCGACGCTGACGTCACCGCCAGTGAGCGAACGGTCGAGGCAGTCCACGACACGCCGCACATCCTCCTCGCTGGCCTGCGGTGTGAAGGTTGCCGCCGCTCTCGAGGCTGGCATGTCGGCGCTCATCAGGGACTGAGCGACCGAGTCGTCCTCGAAGCACCCGGCCCAGTCGCCCTCCGGGTAGCCGATGCCGACGACCCACACCTCACCCGCCCCCGCGGCAGGAACCTCCACGGTTCGCTCCTGCGCGCATCCGGCGAGCAGGGCGACCGCGACGATCGCCGATACCCGGCCGGCAGCGATCCATGGCTGTCGTCTCGTGCGCACACCCACCTCCCGCCCTCACAGCACCCATGTCCTCAACTCCCGTGCGCTTGCAGCGACGTCATCCCGCACGTGGGAGACAGGCCCTAGGCGAGCCGAGCCTCGAGCCCCTCGCGGACCGCCGGCCACTCGTCGCGCAGGATCGAGAAGTAGGCCGTGTCGCCGCGGGTGCCGTCGGACGCGATCCGGTGCCCGCGCAGCACACCCTCGGGGACGGCGCCCAGGCGCGTGATCGCGCCGATCGAGCGGGTGTTCCGCGCGTCGGCCCGCAGCGCGACGCGGTGCATGCCCCACGTCTCGAACGCGTGCGTCAGGAGCAGCAGCTTCGCCGCCGGGTTGGTGGGCCCGCCCCACCAGGCGCGCCCGTAGAACGTGTGCCCGATCTCGCACCGCTCCTGCTGCGGTACGACGTCGTAGAGGGATGTCTGGCCGCGGACCTCGCCCGTCGCGTCGTCGAGCACCGCGAACGCGTATCGGCCGGGCGCGGCCCGGGCGGCCTCGATCGAGCGCGCGACGGCCGCGGGCGACGTGGGCGGCGACGTCACCATGCCCGCCCAGAGCGCGGCGTCGATCAGCCCGAACAGCGCGGGCGCGTGCTCGGCCGCGACGGGGACGAGGCGGACGCCGTGCGTCGTGAGCGTGAGGTCGTGCTGCACGCGGCGAGGCTAGCGGTGCCGGGGGCGCTCCGACCGCGGATTTTCGCCCCGCGCGCCTACGCCCAGCCGGCGGCTGTGAGCACCTCGGCGGCCACGTCCCGCAGCGGGCGCACCCCGTCGTTGTCGACGACGGCGTCGTCCACGCCCGCGGCCTCGAGGATCGTGGCAAGCTCGACCGTCCGCGTCAGGTGCCAGTCGCGCCACGGGTCCGGCTCGCGCGCGGCCAGGCGCACGAGCCGCGTCCCCTCCGTGGCGGTCAGCCGGACCACGGCGAGCTCGGCGCCGTCGAACGCACGCTCGTAGAGCTCGCGGTCGGCCGGACGCTCGATCACCTCGGCCAGGACCACGTGCCGGTACCCGCGCCGCCGGAGCACCCCGGCCATCGCCTGCAGGTGGTCGAGCGCGACGGCCTGGCCGACGGGGTCGTCGTCGGCGGTCGGGTAGGCGCGGCGCAGGGCGTCGACGTCGATCCATGCGTAGGGCACGCCGCGCTCGCGCAGCAGGTCGGCGACGACCTCGGCGACCGTGGTCTTGCCCGCGCCGACCGTGCCGTTCACCACCAGGACGCGCGTCGCCGCCTCGGGGGTGAGCCACTTCGCGTAGCAGACGGAGAGGGCCTCCTCGTCGTAGGGCCCGTAGCACGGGATGCGCCGGTAGCCCTCGGCCCGGTAGAGCCCGACGGCCTCGACCTGGCGCACGCCCGTCTCCAGGACGAGTCGCCGCAGGCCGCTCTCGGCGGCGATCCGCTCGAGGCGCCGCAGCACCAGCCGTGAGTACCCGCGGCCGCGGTGACCTGGGCGGACGTACATCCGCTCGAGCTCTCCGTAGCCCTCGCCGTGCCGGCGGGCTTCGCGCAGGGAGCCGCACGCGACGACCGCGCCGTCGACGGCCAGCGCAACGGTGACGAGCATCTCCTCCGGCGGCAGCGTGGGCTCGCGGTCACCGTCGCCGTCGTAGAGCGTGGCGAGCTCGGCCTGCTGCTCCGCGCGCATCCGCGCGAGGGCCTCGTCGTCCCAGTCGGCGACGGTGAGCGTCACCCCGGGCGGCAGCTCGCCCTCGGGCGGCAGCGCCCCCATCCGATCGCCGGCCTCAGGCGACGAGCGAGGTGAGCACGGAGGTGAAGAACCGCAGCCCGTCGGTGCCGCGGCGCGGGCCGTCGGCGGCGTCGGGCCCGAAGCCCGGCTCCACGGCGTGTTCCGGGTGCGGCATCAGCCCGACGACGTTGCCCGCCGCGTTGGTGATGCCGGCGATGTCGCGGCGCGACCCGTTCGGGTTCCAGCCCTGGTAGCGGAACACGACCCGGCCCTCGGCCTCGAGCTCGTCGAGGGTGTGCTCGTCGGCGACGAACTGGCCGTCCTGGTTCTTCAGGGGGATGGTGATGCGCTCGCCCTGGGCGTACTCGCGGGTCCAGGCGGTCTCCACGTTCTCGACGGAGAGCACCTGCTCGCGGCACACGAACGTCCGGTGGTCGTTCTTGATCATCGCGCCGGGCAGCAGGTGCGCCTCGCAGAGGATCTGGAACCCGTTGCAGATGCCCAGGACCGGCAGCCCGCCGCGCGCCGCGTCGACGAGGCGCTCCATGACGGGAGCGAACCGGCTGATGGCACCCGCACGCAGGTAGTCGCCGTAGGAGAACCCGCCGGGCAGGACCACGGCGTCGACGCCGTGCAGGTCGGCGTCGGCGTGCCAGAGGGCGACTGCCTCGGCGCCCGCGAGCCGGACCGCCCGCGCCGCGTCCCGGTCGTCCAGGCTGCCGGGGAAGGTGACGACGCCGATGCGCGGGCTCACGCCTGCGCCTCCTGCGCCCCCGCCTCCACGACGGAGACCACGTCCTCGATCACGGGGTTGGACAGCAGCGTCGTCGCCGCCTGGCGGACCTGCTCGAGCACCTCGGGCGTGACCGCGCCGTCGACCTCGAGCTCGAACCGCTTGCCCTGGCGCACACCCGTGAACCCGTGGAAGCCGAGCCGCGGCAGCGCGGCGGCGACCGCCTTGCCCTGCGGGTCGAGGATCTCGGGCTTCGGCATGACTTCGACGACGACGCGTCCCACGGAGGGCTCCTGTGCTGGAGGGTCTGGTGGCAGGGGCCAGCGTACCGACGCCCGCGGGCATGACGGCGGGCCCGTCCAGCGGCCGGTCGGCTCAGCCGCGGCGGCGGCTCCGCGCCCCACCGCCCGCGCCCCCACCGAGGGAGATCATCAGGCCCAGGACGAAGCCGAAGTCGTACCAGCCGCCGTTGTTGTGCACCTCGTAGACGCTCACCGAGTCGGTGAACAGCGAGATCACGAACGTGATGATGACGATGAACCCGTGCCAGAGCCCCAGCCAGAAGCCCGCGACGTCGCCGTCCGTGGACGCCGTCCCGGCGAGGTCGTTGGACCCGGCCGCGCAGCCGGCCAGGAGCACCAGCGCCCCGAGGGCCAGGGCGACACCGATCAGGGGCTTGCGTGCGCGTCCGCGCATGGTCGACCACCTCCGCGCCTGAGCCAACACCCACCACCCACCACGACGGAAGGGATCTGCGCGGACTCGCCTGACGGCGGTCAGTGGTGTAGCAGGACCTTGACGCACGGCGCCCGTGCATGGCGGCGTAGCCGGCCGTCAGGGCAGCTCGCGGCCCGTCAACCGGCGGTACGCCTCGAGGTAGCGCTCGCGCGTGTGCTCGACGACGTCGTCCGGCAGCGAGGGCGGGGGCAGCTCGCTCTTGCGGTCCCAGCCCGACGCCGGCGACGTGAGCCAGTCGCGCAGGTACTGCTTGTCGAAGCTGGGCTGCGCCCGACCCGGCTCCCACGTGTCCGCGGGCCAGAAGCGCGAGGAGTCGGGCGTGAAGATCTCGTCGCCCAGCACGATCTGCCCACGACTCGGGCCGTCCAGGGCCCGCCCGAACTCGAGCTTGGTGTCCGCGAGGATGATGCCCCTCGCCCGGGTGAGCTGCTCGGCCCGCGCGTACGCGGCGAGCGTGAGGTCCCGGAGCACCGCCGCGTCCTCGGCACCCACGGTCGCGGCGACCGCGTCGAACGAGACGTTCTCGTCGTGCTCGCCGATGGCGGCCTTGGTCGCGGGCGTGAAGATCGCCTCCGGCAGTCGCGAGCCGTCCTCGAGGCCGTCCGGCAGCGCGATGCCGCAGACCTCGCCGGTCTGGCGGTACTCGGCCAGCCCCGACCCGGTGAGGTAGCCGCGGGCCACGCACTCGACGGGGAACATGTCCAGGCGCCGGCAGACCATCGCGCGGCCGGCCACGGCGTCCGGGACGCCCGTCGGGCCGGTCTCCGCCGTGACGAGGTGGTGCCCGACCAGGCCCTCGAGCTGCTCGAACCACCACAGGGTGAGCTGCGTCAGGACACGGCCCTTGTCGGGGATCGTCGTCGGGAGCACGAAGTCGTAGGCGCTGATCCGGTCGCTCGCGACGACGAGCACGACGTCGCCGTGCTCGGCCGCCGCCGCGGAACCGGCCGCCGGCAGGTACAGGTCGCGGACCTTGCCCGAGTAGGTGTGCACCCAGCCGGGCAGCTCCACCGGCGTCACGCCGGCCAGCCCGGCGCTCACGCGACGATCTCCACCGGCGTGCCGAGCGGCAGGCCGAACTCGGTGACCATGCGCGTGATGTCCTCGTCGAGCATCCGGATGCAACCGTGCGACGCGTCGGTGCCGACGGTCTCCGGCTCGTTGGTCCCGTGGATGCCGATCACGCCGGCGCCGCCGGCGAAGGACTCCAGCACCGGCGAGTAGCCCGACAGGCCGTACGCGTACGCGCCGTACGTCCCGCCCGGCGTCGGGGGCTGGAGCAGCTCCTTGATGTAGTACACACCACCGGGCGTGGGGACCTCGTCCCGGCCGACGCCGACAGGTACGTCCATGACCACCTCGTCTCCCTTGTGCAGCAGCAGTCGATGCTCGGCGAGCCTGACCTCGACGCGGTAGTCCGTCGTCGCCAGGTTCACGTCCGACAGCCGCACCCAACCAGAGGACCCGTTGGGGCGCACGGGGAGGTACACGTGCAGCCAGTCGTCCTGCTGCTCGATCACCAGGAAGGTCAGTGGGATCTGTCCGGGGATCGAGACGACCTGCTCGGCCGTGACTGTCTGCTCGACCGGGAACTGCCCGGGCTCGGTGAACACCTCGATGGCGTCCTCGGTGGCGGTCGCGATGACCGCCGGCTCGGGCCCCTCGGGCGTGGGCGTCTCGGTGGGCGTCTCGGTGGGCGTCTCCGAGGCCGTGGCCGACGGCGACGGCGCGGAGTCGTTCTCCTCGGACGAGCCGGAGCAGCCCGCGAGAGCGACCGTCAGCAGGACCACGGTGAGCGCGCCGACGGCGCGGGAGCGGTGCATGGGCGACAAGGTACCTGCGCCCCCGGTAACGGACGAAACGGACCGCCCGCACGGGTGAACCGCGTGTGGAAGGGGTCAGTCGACGAGCTCGGGCATCCGGGCGGCGATGTCGCTGCGGTGGTGCGAGCCCCGCAGCGCGATCC
>JAEZBT010000416.1 GCA_023426865.1 Actinomycetes bacterium | reverse complement strand
GGCTCCCGCCGCGTCCAGGGCCTCGGTCACCGCCGTCGCGTCGGCACGCCCCTCCGCGCGCAGGTCCTGCGCCGTGACCACCCGCGCGACCAGCACGATCGCGACGACGACCGTCACCAGCCCCAGCGCCGCCAGCACGAGCTGCGTGCGTGGGGACCACCCCGTCGGGCCGGGCGGCGTCGGGCGCAGGGCGCGCCGCGTCAGCCGGATCTCCTCGGTCGGCTGGTCCGAGCCGTGGAACCGGGCCTGTCCGAGCGTCGTGGCGAGGCTCACGGGCTGACCGTAGCCGCAGAAGCCCGCGAACCGGTAGGAGACGGACACGAGGCACCCGCGCGCGACCCGTCCGTGGGCCCGCTGAGACGCGGCGTCGCAGCCCCGCGACCGCCGGTAGCCTGTGCCGCGTCACACACCCAGGCGCGGCCGGTAGGGACGACATGACCGACACCATGAACCCCGACGAGACCCGCACACCCGGGGCGGACCCCGCGGGCGGTGCGGCACCGGACACCGTGGAGCACGCAGCCGCCACGCCAGACCTGGCGCTCCCGTACCGCGACCTCGGCCTCAAGGACGACGAGTACACCCGGATCGTCGACCTCCTCGGCCGTCGCCCGACGGCCGCCGAGCTCGCCATGTACTCCGTCATGTGGTCGGAGCACTGCTCGTACAAGTCGAGCAAGATCCACCTGCGCCAGTTCGGCGACAAGACGACCGACGCGATGCGCGAGCACCTCATGGTCGGCATGGGCGAGAACGCGGGCGTCGTCGACATCGGCGACGGCTGGGCCGTGACCTTCAAGATCGAGTCGCACAACCACCCGAGCTTCGTCGAGCCGTATCAGGGCGCCGCGACCGGCGTCGGCGGCATCGTGCGGGACATCATGTCGATGGGTGCGCGCCCGGTCGCCGTCATGGACGCGCTGCGGTTCGGCGCGATCGACCACCCGGACACCGCGCGCGTCGTGCACGGCGTGGTGGCCGGCGTCGGCGGCTACGGCAACTGCCTGGGCCTGCCGAATATCGGCGGCGAGGTCGTCTTCGACCCGTCCTACCAGGGGAACCCGCTGGTCAACGCCCTGTGCCTGGGCGTCCTGCGGCACGACGACGTCCACCTCGCCAACGCGTCCGGCGTCGGGAACCTCGTGGTGCTCTTCGGCGCACGGACCGGCGGCGACGGCATCGGCGGCGCGTCGATCCTCGCGAGCGAGACGTTCGACGACGGCGGGCCCTCCAAGCGTCCGTCCGTCCAGGTGGGCGACCCGTTCATGGAGAAGGTGCTCATCGAGTGCTGCCTGGAGCTGTTCGGCGCCGGCGTGGTCGAGGGCATCCAGGACCTGGGCGCGGCCGGCATCTCCTGCGCGACCTCCGAGCTGGCCAGCAACGGCGAGGGCGGCATGCACGTCGACCTCGAGAAGGTGCTGCTGCGCGACCCCACGCTGACCGCCGGCGAGATCCTCATGTCGGAGTCGCAGGAGCGGATGATGGCGGTCGTCACGCCCGCGAACCTCGACCGGTTCCTCGCGATCACCGGCAGGTGGGACGTGGAGACGGCCGTCATCGGCGAGGTCACGGACACCGGACGCCTGACCATCGACCACTTCGGCCACCGCATCGTCGACGTCGAGCCGCGCACGGTCGCGCACGACGGCCCGGTGTACGACCGCCCGTACGCGCGCCCGGCCTGGCAGGACGCGCTCCAGGCGGACACGATCTCCGGCCCCGAGGGCGCGGCCCGGTTCGCCCGCCCGCAGACCGGCGACGAGCTGCGCGACACCCTGCTCCGGCTGCTCTCCTCGCCGAACCTCGCGAGCAAGGCATGGGTCACCGACCAGTACGACCGGTTCGTGCAGGGCAACACGGCCCTCGCCCAGCCCGACGACGCCGGCGTGATCCGCGTCGACGAGACCACCGGCCTCGGCGTCGCGCTCGCCACGGACGGCAACGGCCGGTACGCGAAGCTCGACCCGTACGCGGGCGCGCAGCTCGCCCTCGCGGAGGCCTACCGCAATGTCGCCACCGTGGGCGCCCGGCCGCGCGCGGTCACCGACTGCCTCAACTTCGGCTCGCCGGAGGACCCGGACGCGATGTGGCAGCTCGTCCAGTCCATCACCGGCCTTGCCGACGCGTGCATCGAGCTCGGCGTGCCCGTGACCGGCGGCAACGTCTCGCTCTACAACGGCACGGGCGAGCCGGGCCTCATCGACTCCTCGATCCACCCGACGCCCGTCGCGGGCGTCCTGGGAGTGGTGGACGACGTCGCCCGCGTGGTCCCCTCGGGGTGGCGCGCCCCGGGTCTGTCGATCTACCTGCTGGGCACGACGCGCGGCGAGCTGGACGGCTCGGCCTGGGCCGACGTCGTGCACGGTCACCTGGGCGGGCTGCCGCCGACGGTGGACCTGGCCGCCGAGCGCGCGCTCGCCGCGGTGCTGGTCACGGCTGCCCGCGACGGGCTCGTCGACGCCGCGCACGACCTCGCCGAGGGCGGCCTCGCCGTCGCGCTCGCAGAGGCGTGCACGCGCTACGGGACGGGCGCGGCCGTCGACCTCACCGGCCTGTGCGAGCGGGACGGGGTCAGTGCGTTCGAGGCCCTGTTCAGCGAGTCCGCGGCGCGCGCCCTGGTCGCCGTGCCGCGCAGCGAGGAGGTGCGGTTCGCGGACGTCTGCACGGGCCGTGGGGTCCCCGCCCTGCGG
>JAEZBT010000412.1 GCA_023426865.1 Actinomycetes bacterium | reverse complement strand
GCCTGGCCCCGCGGCGCGCGGAGGCCGAGGCCGCGCTGTCGGCGGCGTGCGGGGCGCCCGTCTCGGTGGCCGCGACGACCACCGACGGGCTGGGCTTCACCGGCCGCGGCGAAGGAGTCGCCGCGATCGCGACTGCGCTGCTCGTGCCGGCACCTCACCCGGGATGAGGACGATCTTGCCCTGCACACGCATCTCGATGCCCGCGCGGTGCGCCCGCGCGGCCTCGTGCATGGGGTAGGTCGCGCCGACCCGCACGTCCACACGGCCCTGCTCGACCAACCGGATGAGCTGCGCCCGCGCCGCCAGGCGGATCTCGACGCCCGGGTCGGCGCCCGGCCCGTTGCCGAGCAGCTTGATGCCGAGCGCGGCGCCGTAGCTGAACCCCACGATCGTCGCCACGCGGCGACGGTCGCGGATGAGTGCCACGGAGGCGTCCATGGCCTCCCGCGTGCCGGACACGTCGATGGCGGCCGTGAGCTCGCCGCGCGCCGCCTTGCGCACGCGGTCCACCAGGCCGGGGCCGTAGCCGACCGGCGTGGCACCGAGGTCGACGAGGTACTCGTGGTTGCTCGGGTCGGCCGTGCCGATGACCCGCGCGCCCTTGGCGTGCGCGAGCTGCACGATCATCGAGCCGACGCCGCCGCTGGCACCGTGCACGAGCACGGTGTCGCCCGCGCCGACCTTCGTGGCGCTCAGCGCGTGCACCGCCGTCGCGCCGGTGACCATGAGGCCCGCGGCCTTCTCCCACGCGAGCCCGGCGGGCTTCGGCGTGAGGGCGTCGACCGAGGTGACGAGGTGGTCGGTGTACGCGCCCGACACGCGGTAGGCGATGACCTCGTCGCCGACGGCCGCGCCCTCGACGCCCTCGCCCACCGCGGCGACGACGCCCGCGCACTCCTGCCCGAGCCGGATCGGCAGGTCGCCGGGGTCCGTGCCCCAGGCGCCCGAGTAGCGCTTCCAGTCCGACGCGTTGACACCGCTCGCCCGCACGTCCACCAGGACCTGACCCGGCCCGGGATGCCCCGCGTCGATCTCGATCACATCGAGGACCTCGGGTCCGCCGTACGAGGTCGCCACCACTGCGTGCGCCATGCCCCGATCATTGCGGCCGGGACGTGCCAGGTCCAGCCACGACACAGCCGGTCACCCGCTCGGGGTCACGCCGGTAACCTGGCGCGGTGACGCTGCACCTGTACGACTCGGCCACCCGGACCACGCGCGAGCTCGTGCCGCTCCGCCCTGGTCACGTGGGCCTGTACGTCTGTGGCGCGACCGTCCAGGGACCGCCGCACATCGGCCACGTGAAGACTGCCGTCGGGTTCGACGTGCTCGTCCGCTGGCTGCGCCGGAGCGGTCTCGAGGTGACGTTCGTGCGCAACGTCACCGACATCGACGACAAGATCCTCCAGCGCTCCGCGGAGGAGGGCGTGCCGTGGTGGGCCTGGGCCGCCCGCTGGGAGCGCGAGTTCACCGCGGCCTACGACGCGGTCGGCGTGCTGCCGCCCACCTACGAGCCGCGCGCCACGGGCCACGTCACCGAGATGGTCGAGCTCATGGACCGGCTCCTCGACAAGGGCCACGCCTACCCGGGGGAGGCCGGAGACGTGTGGTTCGACGTCCGGTCCTGGCCCGGGTACGGCGCCCTCACGAACCAGCGCCCCGACGACGTGCCGGCCTCCGACGATGCCGCGGGCGACTCCGGGGACGCCGGCAAGCGGGACCCGCGCGACTTCGCCCTGTGGAAGGCGCCGAAGACCGGAGAGCCCCTCGACGCGTCGTGGCCGACGCCGTACGGGCGCGGGCGCCCGGGGTGGCACCTCGAGTGCTCGGCGATGGCACGCCGCTACCTCGGCAGCGCGTTCGACATCCACGGCGGCGGTCGCGACCTGCGCTTCCCGCACCACGAGAACGAGCTGGCCCAGTCGCGGGCCGCCGGTGACGACTTCGCGGGCATCTGGCTGCACGCGGGGCTCCTCAACGTCGACGGCGCCAAGATGAGCAAGTCCCTGGGCAACTTCCTGCTGGTCTCCGACGTGCTCGCGACCGCTGCTCCCGTCGTCCTGCGGTACGCGCTGACGGCCGCCCACTACCGCTCCACGCTCGAGTGGAACGCGGACACGCTGCCCGAGGCGGAGGCGACGTGGGCGCGTATCGCGGGCTTCGTCGAGCGTGCCGGCGAGCGCGTCCGCGAGGCCGGTCTCGCGGTGCCCGACGCCGAGGTCACGACGGTCGACCTGCCCACCGCCTTCGCGGCCGCGCTCGACGACGACCTGAACGTCCCCGCCGCGCTCGCCGTCGTGCACGAGCACGTGCGCGGGGGCAACATCGCGCTCGCGGACGGGACGCCGGACGAGGTGCGGACGGCGCTCGTCGCCGTCCGTGCGATGCTGGACGTCCTCGGCCTCGACCCCGCCCGCTGGGCGGGCACGGGCGACGACTCGCGGGCCACCCGCGCACTCGACGCCCTGGTCACCGCCGAGCTGGCGGCCCGGGCGAAGGCCCGCGCCGAGCGGGACTGGGCCACCGCCGACGCCGTCCGGGCGCGACTGGCCGAGGCGGGGATCGTCGTCGAGGACTCGCCGACAGGCCCGCGCTGGACGCTGGGAGGCGAGGACTGATGGCGGGGAACTCGCAGCGGCGGGGCGCGACGCGCAAGCCGGGCTCGAAGAAGGGCGCGACCGTCGGCACCGGCGGCAAGGGTCGCCGGGCGCTCGAGGGCAAGGGCCCCACGCCCAAGGCCGAGGACCGTCCGTACCACACGGCCCACAAGAAG
>JAEZBT010000381.1 GCA_023426865.1 Actinomycetes bacterium | reverse complement strand
GCCCCGCCCTAGGCATGGGCCCGGGCGAGGTGCGCGAGCAGTGCGGGCACGACGACGTCGGCGCGCTGGGCGTGGGGGTAGTGGCCGGCCTCGGGCACGAGCAGCCCACCCACCCAGGCGGCTGACCCCTCCAGGCCCGTGAGGGCCGCGCCCAGCTCCGCGGCCGGGTCGCCGAACTCCGGGTCCAGTGCCCCGTGGACGACGAGCGTCGGGGCGGTGACGCGCTCGAGCGGGACCGGGGTGGGCGAGGTCACCAGCGCCCGGGCGAGCCGGCCGAAGGCGATCAGGTGGGCGCCGTCGCGCAGGGCCGCGCGGACGGCGGCCAGGTGCTCGTCGAACCAGCCGGGAAGGGTGCCCTTGAAGAGCGAGCGGTAGTAGCCGAGCCACAGCGCGGCGCCGAACGGCCGTCGGATGGCCTGCGTCATGAGCCGGGCGAGGACCGTCTGGACCACCCCCGCGGCCGAGTGGAGGTGGGGTGACACGAGCACGAGCGACCGGACGAGGTCCGGCCGGTCGGCGGCCACGACGGCTGCGGCGCCGGCGCTCACCGAGTGCCCGACGAGCGCCACCGGTGCGCCCAGGTGCTCCAGGAGCGCCTCGAGGTCGCCCGCGATCGCGGGGACGTCGTACGACTCGAACGTGGCGTCGGACCCGCCGTGGCCGCGCAGGTCGGCGGTCGCCACGCGGAATCCCTCGGCGACCAGCGGGCCGACGACGTCGCAGAAGACGCCGCGCAGGTCGCCCATGCCGGGGGAGAGGACGACGAGCGGGGCATCGCCGCCCGCGGTGGTGTCCGGGTGGACGCTCGGGTCCGGGTGTCCGTCCTGGTGGGCGGGCGCGTGCACGGTGTAGGCGATGCGGCCGCTCGGGCGGTCGAGGTAGCGGGTCTCGGTCCTCATGGCACTCAGGCTAATGCTATTAGCCACGAAGTCAAGCGTGTCAGATGTCCGCCGGCGCCCGCATCGCGACGCCGCCCGGGTTCGTCAGGCGCGGGTGCACCCGGCAGGATGGGGGAGGCCCGGCTCCGGGCCCGCGGCGCGGCACCCCCGCCGCGGAGTCGACCGAGAGGTGTCCCATGCTGCCCACCGCGTCCGGTTCCTTCGGGGACAAGCCGGTCATCACCTTCCCCGACACCCCGGCGCCGGCCGAGCTCGGCGTCGAGCCGCTCGTCCTCGGCGAGGGCGACGTGGTCGAGGCCGGGGATGAGATCGAGGTCAACTACCTCGGCCAGGCCTGGGGCGGTCGCGTGTTCGACAACTCCTACGACCGTGGCGCGCCCGTGCGCTTCCCCATCGGCGTCGGCGCCGTGATCCAGGGCTGGGACGAGGCGCTCGTCGGCGCGAGCGTCGGCAGCCGCGTGCTCATCTCCATCCCGCCGGACCTCGGCTACGGCCCGGCCGGCATGCCGCGCGCCGGCATCGGCGGCACGGACACGCTCGTGTTCGTCGTGGACGTCCTGGGCACGCGCCGCCGCTGACCCACCGGGCGTCTCTACCCGCCCACAGCAGCGAGGACGAGGGTTTGTGCCGAGGACGAGGGATCCGATCCCTCGTCCTGGCGGCAAACCCTCGTCCTCGGCGTAGCTGAGTGGCAGGCCCGTCAGGGCTCGATCGGGACGATGCCGCCGTCGGGCGTGTAGTCCAGGGGGGCCACCTTGACCGAGCGCAGGTGGTGCACCCCGCCCGACTCGACGGCGTCGTGGTAGAAGAGCCACCACCGGCCCGCGGCCTCGACGATCGAGTGCTGCGTCGTCCAGCCCACGACCGGCGTCAGCACGACGCCACGGTACGTGTACGGGCCGTACAGGTCGTCGGCGGTGCCGTAGCAGATGAGGTGGCTGTCGCCCGTGGACCAGGACAGGTAGTACCGGCCGTCGTAGCGGTGCACCCAGCACCCCTCGAAGAAGCGGCGCGGGTCGCCCTCCCGGAGCGGCTCGCCTGCCTCGTCGACGATGACGACCTCGCGCGACGGCTCGGCCAGCGCCGTCAGCTCCGGTGTCAGGCGGGCGACGCGGGGCCCGAGGGCCGGCTCGCCGGCCGCGGGCACGCCGTTCGTCGGGTCGGGGACATTGTCGCGGTAACGCTGGAGCTGGCCGCCCCACAGGCCGCCCCAGAAGAGGTAGTGCGTGCCGTCGACGTCGCAGAAGGCCGTCGGGTCCATCGAGTACGTGCCGGCGATCGGCTCCGGCTCGGCGACGAAGGGCCCCTCGGGGTGGTCGGCGATCGCGACGCCGATCCGGAAGACGCCGCCCGGGTCCTTCGCGGGGAAGAACAGGTAGTACCTGCCGTTGGCCGTCGTCGCGTCAGGCGCCCACATGTGGCCGGCCGCCCACGGGACGTCGTCGACGTGCAGCAGCGGGCCCAGGTCGCGCGCCTCGCCGTCCGGCGCGTCCCAGGTGAGCAGGTGGTAGTCCACCATGCCGCCGAAGTGGCCGCCCTGGTCGTCGAACGGGAGGCCCGCGTCCTGGTCGTGGGACGCGTAGACGTACAGGCGCCCGTCGAAGACGTGCGCGGACGGGTCGGCCGTGTAGAGGCCGGGGACGAGCGGCTCACGGATGCTGCTCGTGCCCTCGGCGGTCGGGAGCAGCGCGCCGCTCGCGGGCGTGACGTTGTCGGACATGGTTCACCTTGGATCGGCTCGAACGGTGCGGTGGCGCTCGTACCGCGGGGCCGCGCACCAGGATACGGGCGGCGCAGGCGCGCGTGACGGGACCGGCGGCGACCGGCCGCTCAGTGACCGATGAGCCCGGCCTGGTAGCAGAGCACCACGGCCTGGACGCGGTCGCGCACGCCGAGCTTGGCCAGGATCCGCCCGACGTGCGTCTTCACGGTGGCCTCCGACAGGAACATCCGCTCGGCGATCTCGGCGTTCGACATGCCCTCGGCGACCGCCTCGAGCACCTCGCGCTCGCGGGCGGTCAGCTCCGCGAGCCGCGGGTCGACGCCGGAGCCGTCGGGCGTGGCGTCCTGGGCCCCGGCGGGCAGCCGGTCGGCGAACATCTCGAGCATGCGCCGCGTGACGCGCGGCGAGACGACGGCGTCGCCGGAGGCGACCGACCGGATGGCCGCCACGAGCTCGGTGGGCTTGGCGTCCTTGAGCAGGAAGCCGCTCGCGCCGACGCGCAGGGCCGCGAACGCGTACTCGTCCAGGTCGAAGGTCGTGAGGATGAGCACCCGCGTGCCGGGGTGCTCGGCGATGATGCGCTCGGTCGCGTCGATCCCGTTCATGCCGGGCATGCGCACGTCCATGAGGACGACGTCGGGGCGGAGCGCCACCACCTGGTCGATGGCGCTGCGGCCGTCGGCGGCCTCGCCGACGACCTCGAGGTCGTCCTCGCCCTCGAGCACGAGCCGGAAGCCCATGCGCAGCAGGGCCTGGTCGTCGACGAGCAGGACTGTCGTGGTCATGACTCCTCCGGGGGCCAGGGGATCCGTGCGTGCACACGCCAGCCGCCGGAGGCGCGCCCCGCCTCGACGGTGCCGCCGTACAGGGCTGCGCGCTCGCGCATGCCGATGAGCCCACGGCCGGTCCCGGGCGACGGTGGGACGGCGACGGTCGCGCCGTGGTCGAGCACCGTGACCTCGACGGCGCCCGTGCGCCGGTGCACGCCGACCTCGACGCCCGTGGTGCCGGGAGCATGCCGGAGCGTGTTCGTCAGAGCCTCCTGCACGATGCGGTACACGGCGAGCAGCAAGGTCGCGTCGTCGGGCAGGTCCCGGTCCAAGATCGCGCGGACCGGAAGCCCGGCGGTCCTGAAGCGCTCGACGAGGCCCTCCAGGTCGGAGCCGGGCTGCGGCTCGAGCGCCGCGGCATCGGGTCCGGCCGCGTCGGGCCCGGTGGTGTCGAGGATGCCCAGGACGCGGCGCATGTCGGCGAGGGCCGCACGCCCGGTCCCGGAGAGCTCGTCCAGTGCCGCGCGTGCTCGGTCGGGGGACCGCTCGAGGGCGACGCCGGCGCCGTCGGCGAGGGCGATCATCACGGACAGGGAGTGGGCGACGACGTCGTGCATCTCGCGCGCGATGCGCGACCGCTCGGCCGCGCGCGCGAGCTGCGTCTGCTGGTCGCGGTCGCGCGCGAGGGCGTTCGCGCGCTCGACGAGGTCGGCGACGTGCAGTCGGCGGTTGCGCACGCTGATGCCGATGGCGAGCGCGACGAGGAAGGTGATGGCGAGGGCGACGACGGAGGCGAGGCGGTCGGGCTCGCCGTAGGCGTTCGTGCGCCCCGTCATCGTGGCGTCGAAGGTCGGCACGAGGTACATCGAGGCGGCGCTCACGGCGAGGGTCGCGGCCATCGTGCTCCACCCGACCCAGATCGGGCGCGCGGCGGCGACGGCGTAGACCGCGAACGCGACGGCCATCTCGGTGGGGGCGGCGCCCCCGGTGAGGAAGACGCCCAGCCCGAAGAGCACCGTCGTGCTGGCGGCGACGAGCAGCGGGTGCCGACGGCGCCAGAACAGGAGGGTGGTCGCGGCCCCTGTCAGGGCGAGATAGCTGATGCCGAACGCCTGGTTCGCCGGCTGTGCATCGGCCACCGCGCCGAGCAGGGCGAGGAGTACGAACACCACCATCACCAGCACGTCCGTGGCTACCGGGTGTCGGACGAAGTACCGGCGCACCGGCCCGAGCCGGCGCGCGCTCAGCTCGCTGAACGGCGCGGCGTCGGGAGCGGGCGCCGGGAC
>JAEZBT010000363.1 GCA_023426865.1 Actinomycetes bacterium | reverse complement strand
GGCGGCGGTGGCGCGGGCGGCGGTCGCCCGGGCGGTGCCCGACGCGCGGCGCTCGACGTGCAGCTCGACCTGCTCGGTGACGCGCACGACCAGGCTGCCGCGGACGCGGCCGAGCCAGAGGACCGGGAAGCGCAGGCGGAAGGTGCGGGCGTCGACGGCGATGGTGGTCATGGCCGGTCCTCCGTGGTCTCGTGGGTCGGGTCGGCGGGGACGTCGTCGGGGGCGTCCTCGGGGAAGTCGTCGGGGTTGACGGTGGCGAAGAGGCGGCCGAGGCGGGCGCCCTCCGGTCGCAGCGAGGGGTCCTCGGTGCGCCCGGCGAACCGCCTGCTCAGCTCGGTGACGGCCTCGACGAGCTCGCGCATCTCCTCGGCCGTGGCCCAGAAGGCCGACGTCGTCACGCTGACGGTGTCGCGCCACTCGTCGGGCCGGTGCGGGTGGGCGGCCATGAAGGAGCGCACCCGCTCGGCCTCGCGCGTCACCACGAGCCCCACCAGCTCGGACATCGCGATGAACGAGGTCGGGTCCGCCGGGTCGACGTCGAGCGTGCGGCTGCGCGCCACCGGGCGCCAGGGCTTCTCGCGCCCGCGGCTCGGCGCCGGCTCGATGAAGCCGGCCTTGGCGAGCGTGCGCAGGTGGAAGGAGCAGTTCGCGACGGTCTCGCCGGTGTGCTCGGCGCACTGGGTCGCGGTGGCCTCGCCGATGTCGCCCAGGTAGTCGAGCAGCTCCAGGCGCAGCGGGTGGGCGAGCGCGCGGATCCGCGAGGGATCGGTGATCGCCGGGGTGGTGGGTGCGTCGTCGGGCATGTGCGCAACAGTAGTTGCGCAACAACCCTTTAGCAAGAGGTCTTGCGAAAGAAGTCTTTCCTACGGTGACGACCAGGCGTAGCGCCTCAGCGGAAGATGATCGTCCGGTGGCCGTTTAGCAGGATCCGGTGCTCGGCGTGCCAGCGGACCGCCCGCGCCAGCGCCCGCCGCTCGACGTCCTGGCCCAGTCGGACCATGTCCTCCACACCCTTGCTGTGGTCCACCCGCTCGACGTCCTGCTCGATGATCGGGCCCTCGTCGAGGTCGGCCGTGACGTAGTGCGCGGTCGCGCCGATGAGCTTGACGCCGCGGTCGTGCGCCTGCGCGTAGGGGCGCGCGCCCTTGAAGGACGGCAGGAACGAGTGGTGGATGTTGATGACCTGGCCCTCCAGCGCCCGGCACAGGTCGTCGGACAGGATCTGCATGTAGCGCGCCAGCACCACCAGCTCGACGTCCAGCTCGCGGACCAGCTCGAGCAGCCGCGCCTCCGCCTCGGCCTTGGTCGTCGGGGTCACCGGCACGTGGTGGAACGGCACCCCGTAGAACTCGGCGAGCCCCGCCAGGTCCGTGTGGTTGCCGACCACGCCGACGATGTCGACCGGCAGGCCCTCCGAGCGCTGCCGGAAGAGCAGGTCGTGCAGGCAGTGGGCCGCGCGGGAGACCAGCACGAGCGTGCGCACCGGCCGCCCGACGACGTCGAGCTGCCACGCCATGTCGAAGCGCGGCGCGAGCGCGTCGAGCGCGGTCGCGAGCTCGTCGCGCGAGGCCGCCGACTCGACCTGGACCCGCATGAAGAACAGCCCGCTCATCGGGTCGCCGAACTGCTGGGACTCCGTGATGTTGCCGCCGTGCTCGGCCAGCAGACCGGCGACCGCGTGCACGATGCCGGGCCGGTCCGGGCAGGACAGGCTCAGCACCCAGTGCGTGGGCTCGGGGGAGGCGGGTTTCGGATCGGCGAGCGGGCTGTCCACGAGGGCTGAGGGTAGTCGCGTTGCCCGGGGACGGCGGGTGCCGACCACCGTCGTCGGCCCGCGGCGTGCACCCACAGCCGCTCATGTGACTCGTGGGGACCGTGGGGCCGGTGCGACGTCCCACGGGCCCCACGAGTTACTCCGGTCACATGAGCGGCTGTCGGTGATCGGGTCGAGCGGCTGTCGGTGATCGGGTCGGCCGGGTCAGCGGGTGCCGACGAGGGCCGGCTCGCCGTCGTCAGCGTCCGCGGGTGGCACCGGTGCGCCCGACGCCGGCCACTCCGGTCCGCCCCCGGCGTCGCCCGCGCCCTCGTCCAGTCCCAGGCGGGCCTGGAGGCGGGCGAGCGGGGCCGGCAGCCACCAGTTCGCGCGCCCCAGCAGCCGCATCGTCGCCGGGACCAGCAGCGCGCGGACGACCGTCGCGTCGATCGCCACGGCCAGCGCCAGGCCCAGGCCGATCAGCTTGAGGAACGTCACGCCGCTGGTCGCCATGGCCGCGAGCACGACGACGAGCAGCAGCGCCGCGGACGTGATGGTCCGCCCGGACCGCTGGAGGCCGGTGGCGATGGACGTGACGTCGTCGGCGCCGCGCCGGTGCTCCTCGCGGATGCGGCTGAGCAGGAACAGCTCGTAGTCCATGGCGAGGCCGAGCGCGATGAGCCCGATGAGGACGAGGTTCGCCGCCTCGACGCGCCCGCTCGTGGTGAAGTCGAGCGCGCCGGACAGGTGTCCCTGCACGAAGCCCCAGCTCACCACGCCGATCGTCGCGCCCAGGGACAGCACGTTCATGAGCACGGCCTTGAGCGGGAGCACCACGGAGCCGAGCGCCGCGAACAGCAGCACCATCGTGACGCCGGCCACGAAGAGCAGGGTCCACGGCAGCACGCGCGTGATCGCCGACACCGCGTCGATGCCCGCACTCGCCGCCCCGCCGACGAGCACCTCGGTGTCCGGTCCGACGCCGGGGAGCCGGTTCTCGTCGTCCAGCGCGCGCAGGTCGCGCACGAGGTCGCGCGTCGCGGCGTCCTCGGTGTCGCCGGGGGTGGTGATCTCGACGTGCGTCACGGTCGCCGCGCCGTCGCCCGTCTGCCCGACGACACGCGCCGTCCCGGCACCGGGCAGCGCCGCCATCGCGCCGACGGCGTCGCGCAGCCCGCCGTCGCTCAGCGAACCGGTGAGGACGACGTCGACCGTCGTGGCAGCGGCGTCGGGGAACTGCTCGGCGAACAGCTCGGCGTCCTGCCGAGCGGCGGACGACGTCGGCAGGTCCCGCACGTCGGTCTCGCCGGCGACGAGGTCGAGTGCCGGCAGGGCGAGCAGGCCGAGGCCCGCGGTGGTGACGACGACCACGGCGACGGGCCGGCGCAGCACGGCCCGTGCCACGCGCGCCCAGCCGCCGTC
>JAEZBT010000334.1 GCA_023426865.1 Actinomycetes bacterium | reverse complement strand
CCGCCCGTCGCGGTCGACGGCGCGGCGCTGGCCTGGGTCGCCGTGGGCGCCGTCGCGCTGCTGGCGGTCGCGGTGGCGGTGGACGTGCTCGCGCACCGGCGCATGCGCCTGGCCGAGGTGCTCCGCGTGGGGGAGACGCCCGGGGGCTGACCTGGCGTCGCGCTCAGGCATGGGGCAGCGGCTCGGGCTCGCGGCGGCCTTGCTGGGCGCCCCGCCGCGCTCATCGCCGACGAGCCGGCGTCCGTACCAAGAGCGGCTGTGGGTGCCCGGGCCGGCTCGGCGCGGGCCGACGGCGCAGGGTCGCCGACATACCCCGGGGGGCATTCCGGCATGCAGCCGACAGGGCGGGCACGAACCAGGGACCAAGGTCCCAACCGCAGCCTCCGTCTTTGCGTCGACGCTGGTGATGGCGACGTGGCCGGCTCCGTTCCCGCGCCCGACGACGGCGCCCGTCGCGGGCAACGACGCCCGGGCGACCGCGAGGGTCCTGGAGGGCGACGCATGAAGGCCTGGCACTTCCACTACACGCACAAGCCCCTTGAGCGCGCGGAGATCCCCGAGCCGACGCCCGGCCCCGGGGAGGTCGTGCTGGACATCAAGGCAGCCGGCCTGTGCCACTCGGACGTCGGCGTCCTCGACAAGGAGGAGTGGCTCGCGATCATCCCGGAGCGCCCGATCGTCATGGGGCACGAGATCGCCGGCGTCGTCAGCGCCGTGGGCGAGGGGGTGACCGAGGTGGCCGTCGGCGACCGCGTCGGCGTCTGCCCGACCGGCGCCAGCCCCACGGCCCCCGGCTACGGCCGTGACGGCGGCTTCACCGAGAAGCACGTCTGCCTACCCGGCGACCTCGTGGCGATGCCGGACGCGCTCTCCTTCGAGATGGCCGCGCTCGGCACCGACGCCGGCATGACCTCCTACCACGCGATCATGACCATCGGTGGCCTCCAGCCCGGCTGGAAGGTCGGCGTCATCGGCTTCGGCGGGCTCGGCCAGGTGGGCGCGCGCGTCGGCGTCGTCAAGGGCGCGGAGGTGCACGTCGCGGAGGTCAACCGCGACCTCTGGGACCGCGTGCGCGAGATGGGCGCGACCGACGTCGTCGCCGACGCCGCCGAGTGGGCCGGCCAGGGCTTCGACCTGATCGTCGACTACGCGGGCTTCGGTGAGACGACGACGAATGCCGCGAAGGCCGTCCGCCGCGGCGGCACCGTGGTGCTGGTGGGCATGGGCAAGCTCGAGTTCACCCTGCACACGATGGACATGATCCTGGGCGAGATCCGGGTGCTCGGCTCCAACGGCGGCACCCCGCAGGACGTCGCCGACGTCTACGAGCTCCTCGCCGCCGGTGCGATCGAGCCGGCCGTGACGGTCGTCGGCTTCGACGACATCCCGGCCTACCTCGACAAGCTCCGTGCCCACGAGGTCACCGGCCGGATCGTGGCGCACATCGCGGACTGACCGCGCACCCTCGCCGGGACCGACTGCTCACGGCGGGGGCGGGCGTTCCCGGACCCGGACGCCTAAACGGTTCGCCGGGTGCTCCGTGCGTCGGCGCGCGCCCACACTCCACGTGCCCGATGCCGCGGCACACGCCGCGGCGCCGTCGACCACGAAGGAGTGCGGCAGATGAGGACAACGAGGAGGGCGGCGCCCAGGACGCGCCGCGCGCGGCTCGCGGTGGCGGGCGTGACGGTGGTCGGGATGGCGGGCATCCTGCTGGCCCCGACGGCGACGGCGGCGGACTCGCTCAAGCAGCTCGCGGACGCGCAGGGCTTCGACATCGGATTCGCCGTCGACCCGAACCGGTTGGGCGAGTCGCAGTACCGCCAGATCGCGGACGACGAGTTCAACTTCGTCGTCGCCGAGAACGCCATGAAGTGGGACGCCACCGAGCCGAACCAGGGGCAGTTCTCCTGGTCGGGCGCCGATGCCGTCGCGAGCTACGCGCGGACGTCCGGCAAGGGGCTGTACGGCCACACGCTCGTCTGGCACAACCAGCTCCCCGGCTGGGCGCAGAACCTGGGCGGCTCACAGCTGCTCGCGGCGATGCGCAACCACGTCTCCACGGTCGCCGCGCGGTACGCCGGCCAGGTCGAGGCGTGGGACGTCGTCAACGAGGCCTTCGAGGACAACGGCTCGAGGCGCCAGTCGGTGTTCCAGCAGCGGATCGGCGACTCCTACATCGAGGAGGCCTTCCGGGCCGCCCGGGCCGCGGACCCCGGCGCGAAGCTGTGCATCAACGACTACTCGACGGACGGGATCAACGCCAAGAGCACGGCGATCTACAACCTCGTGCGCGACTTCAAGGCGCGCGGCGTGCCCATCGACTGCGTCGGCTTCCAGGCTCACCTCATCGTCGGTCAGGTGCCCGCCGACATGCAGCAGAACCTGCAACGCTTCGCCGACCTCGGCGTGGACGTGCGGGTCACCGAGCTCGACATCCGGATGAACCTGCCGGCGACGTCGTCGAGCCTGGCGCAGCAGGCGCGCGACTACCAGCGGGTCTTCGACATCTGCCAGGCCGTCGACCGCTGCCAGGGCGTGACGATCTGGGGGATCACCGACCGGTACTCGTGGGTGCCGGACGTCTTCCCCGGGCAGGGTGCCGCGCTCGTCTGGAACGACAGCTATCAGCGCAAGCCCGCCTACGACGCCATCGCGACGGCGCTCGCCGACGGCGTCCCGGACCCGGACCCCACACCGGACCCCACGCCCGACCCGACGCCCGACCCCACGCCCGACCCCACGCCCGACCCGGGCGGTGACTGCACGCTCGCGGTGCGCGTGACGAACACGTGGCCGGGCGGCTTCCAGGGTGAGGGCACCGTCACGGCCGGCTCGTCGGCGCTCAGCGGCTGGTCGACGTCGTTCCGGTTCGACCAGGGCACCGTCAGCCAGGTCTGGAACGGCGTCGTGTCCGGCTCCGGCGGCTCGTTCACCGTGGTCAACGCGCCGTACAACGGCACGGTCGCCCCCGGTGCGACGACGTCGTTCGGGTTCCTCGGCACGGGCAGCGCGCCGTCGGCGATCACGCAGGTGAGCTGCTCGGCGAGCTAGGGGCACGGATCGCCGGTCCCCCCGCCTCCGCCCGCACCAGGGCGGGGG
>JAEZBT010000315.1 GCA_023426865.1 Actinomycetes bacterium | reverse complement strand
ACGCGCGCTAACCTGGCCCGTACCGTAGAAGAAGTACAAGATGGCAATCGAGTTTTGCTAATTGGAACGACTGGCACTGAAGACTGGTCTGAAGTTGAGAGACAATTGTCGTCACGTGGACTCTTATTTGAAAGAGTATCAGGCAAGTTATCAGAAAGACTTGCAAATGATACCCTTTCTGATCTATAATAGTTGAATCATCATTTTGTGTCTGCCTGGAACACAAATCAAATGTGTGTTGCACCACGCTTTAATCAATCCATGACTCACGGCGGTTTTGACAGCGGTACGACATCGGTATAAGAAGCCCAATTTCCAGCGATCTCGAATAGCTGCATTTCAGTAGTCGCGATCGACATCGCTTGGGTGTGATCCTAGATGCACCTGTTTGGTATACCCCGTGATTCCCTTCATGATTACCGTGTGTGATTACCGTGTGTGATTATCGTGCGTGATTATCATGGTGACCATTAGGCATCGCTGCAACATGCGTTGATTTTGTCTCCAGTTAGCAAACTCCTCCTATCCACTGTTTTCGCGGTCAATTGAATCCGGCAATTGCGCTTGATTGGGTTGACCCTAGACGTAGCATGAAAGGAACGAGTCTATGAGTCGAAATTTCTCATGGGTACTCAGCCTCTTAGTCGTCGCGACCCTGGCCCTGGCAGCCTGTAGTGGCGGGGCCAGCCAACCTTCTGCGGCGCCACCCGCTGCCGAACCAACCGAAGCCCCTGCTCCAGCCGAGGAAGTAACCGAAGAGGAAGCGACCGAGGAAGAAGCTGAACCAACTGATGAAGCTGCCGAGGAGCCCGCTGCCGAAGCGACAGATGAGCCCGCGGAAGAGGCCACTGCTGAGGCGACTGAGGAAGCCGCAGAGGAAGCAACTGAAGAAGCAACTGAAGAGGGTGGCGAAGCTGCGTCGGGTGAACTGATGCTTCCTGACCTTGACGCCGAAAGCCCATTGGGGCGCGCGTTGGCTGGTGAATTCGACGGTACCGTGGTCACCATGTTTGGCCCCTTTACCGACGAGGACGCAATCAAGTTTGATGACTCGATCGCGGCCTTTGAAGAAGCCACTGGCATCGACATCCAGTATGAAGGCTCGAACGAGTTTGAAACCACAATCTCTGTGCGTGTCGATGCTGGCGATCCACCTGACATTGCCGACTTCCCGCAGCCTGGCTTGCTGCAGAACTTTGTCGAAGGCGGCTCGGTGATTGATGTTTCGACCTTTATCTCCGAAGAACATTTGCAGTCGGCCTACGATCAAAGCTGGCTCGACATGGTGCAAATGGAAGGCCCAGATGGCCCGGTGATCGCAGGTGTATGGCACCGCTTCAATGGCAAGAGCTTGGTGTGGTATCCCAAGGATGACTTTGATGCCGCTGGCTACGAAGTCCCCACTACCTGGGATGAACTCATTGAGTTGACCGACATGATTGCCAGCGATGGCGATACCCCGTGGTGTATCGGCATTGAATCGGGTACAGCAACAGGCTGGCCCGCCACCGACTGGATCGAAGACATTCTGTTGCGAACCACGTCGTTGGAAAATTACGATGCATGGACAACCGGTGAGTTGCCCTTTAGCTCACCAGAAGTTGAAAACGCCTTCCAAACGATGGCTGAAATCTGGTTGAATGAGGAGTATGTCTATGGCGGGCAAGCTGCCATTGTCTCGACCTCGTTCAACGACGCCGTGTTGCCGATGTTCAACGACCCGCCACAGTGCTGGCTGCACCGCCAGGCAAACTTTGTGACCAGCTTCTTCCCGGCGGGCGCCGAAGCCGGTGTCGATTATGACTTCTTCTATCTCCCACCCATTGACGACGCCTATGGTAGCCCCTTCCTGGTGGCAGGTGACATCATGGCCATGTTCAATGACCGTCCCGAAGTGCAAGCGGTGATGGAATTCTTCACCTATGGCGAATCTGTGAAAAGCTGGTTGGCCAGTGGTGGTGCATTGTCCCCGCACAATGACGCTTCGTTGGATTGGTATGGTGACGACGTAGAACGCGGTATTGCCGAGTTGGTGCAAGAATCCACGGCAGTGCGCTTCGACGGTTCCGACTTGATGCCCGGTGAAGTTGGTGCTGGCTCCTTCTGGGCTGGTGTAACTGACTACGTTGCCGGTACAACTGACCTACAGACCGCGCTGCAAGAAATTGATGCTGCATGGCCCCAGGATTAAGTCCACGGGGAATTGTGACCGTAATCTCGCCATGAGGTTTCGGTCAGGATCAAGGCGTCAGCGACAATCGGCGCAACGCACTACTAGGACGCGCTACTAGAACGCACTACTGGGTGCAAAACAGTAGATGGAAACGTCGCTTTGTCATTGCGCTGGAAAATCTAGGTCAATTCCGATGTAGACGGGACAGGGTAGCCAGCCTTCGGCTACCCTGTTTTGTTATCGCAGGTTCTTTGTTTTGATTGTTGAGTTTCATTGTTGGATTTGATTGTCTGGTCCTCATTCTTTAACATCCCAACTATGGCTTTTTAAGTCGAGCAGAATGTATGGGTATTTTATGTTTGGCGAGTATGGGCTTAATTTCATTGAGGAGGTTCCGCCATGGAACAAGCAGATAAACTAAATGTCCCCTCGACCAGCGGTGGCGGCCCTGCTCCCGCGCGCTTTGGCCAACTGGCTCTGGCACTCTTGGGGACAGTGCTTGTCGTATTTTTGCTCTGGCAAGGCTTTGTCTTTTTGCGCGATACCACGGCGCCCAAATGGATTGTAGCCATTGTGGCGATTATTTGGGGCGTAGGCGGCATTGCGGCGCTCTTTGCAGTGGGCAACATGTTGATCGAGCAATTGCCGGCACGCGTGGGACGCGTGATGTTACCCTATTTATTCGTGGGGCCGGGGTTAGCCTTACTGCTTTGGTATTTGGCATTACCCGCTGTCCGCACCTTCTGGTTTAGCTTGTTGGATCGGCGGAGTGCGAATTTTGTCGGGCTACAAAATTATGTGGCGGTCTTTAGCGAGCGCATCATGCTGGAGACCTTCCGCAACAACTTGCTGTGGATTGTGGTGGGGGCTACGCTTTCGGTTGTTCTCGGCCTGCTCATTGCCATCCTGGCAGATCGCAGTCGCTTTGAAAATTTCGCCAAGACGCTGATCTTTTTGCCGATGGCAATTTCGATGGTCGGCGCAGGGGTGATCTGGAATTTTATGTATGAAGTACGTGCTGTGGGCGATCCGCAAATTGGGTTGCTCAACGCCATCGTGGTGGGCCTGGGGGGTCAGCCTCAGGCATGGACAGCGTTGATCCAACCCTGGAACAATCTCTTTTTGATTGCCATTTTGATCTGGCTGCAAACGGGCTTTGCCATGGTGCTCTTTTCGGCAGCCATCAAAGGCATTCCTGCCGAAATTATCGAAGCAGCGCGTGTGGATGGGGCGAATGAATTCGAGGTCTTCTTCCAGATCATGATCCCCTTCATCCGCAGCACCATCATTACGGTCTCGACCACCATTGTCATCTTCACCCTAAAGATTTTCGATGTGGTTATTGTCATGACGGGTGGGCAGTTTGGCACTGAAGTAATCGCGACCCAGTTCTATCGCCAATATTTCTCGAACCGCAACTTTGGCTTTGGTTCGGCCATTGCCATTGTGCTGCTGCTAGCGGTGATTCCGGTAATGATCTATAACCTGCGACAGTTCCGAGATCGGGAGGCATTCTAATGGCAACCCAAAGCATGAGTGCAAACAACCGCAACCGTAATACGAGCCGCAACACAAAGCGTGATCGGCTAGTTTCCGACCTTTTGATCAATGGCTTCCTGTTGTTGATCTGCCTGCTCTGGACAATTCCCACCGTGGGGTTGTTGATCTCTTCCTTCCGCACCCGCGCCGACATCCAGAATACGGGATGGTGGACGGTGCTTCCACACCGCGAATGGGTGACGGTTGAATCGGTCGAACCAGGGCCAGATTTGGATCGCCAGGGGGTAATGGAATTTTACGGGGTAGAGGGTACGTTCGAGGAACTGCGTGCGGGGGTAGCCGAGGGTGATACACGCGTCCAGTGGATCGGCAACCGGCGTCTGGGCCGCGTCGAGGTGCAGGAACGGCAGTGGACGACGAATTTAAACTTCACCCTGGAAAATTACCAGAATGTGCTGACCGGCAAACGGTATGAAGTGCGTAATGCGGATGGCACAGTGACCGTTGAACAAGGTGATGACCTGGGCAACGCGTTTATCAACAGCCTCATTGTCTCCATCCCTTCGACTGTCATTCCCATTTTAATTGCGGCCTTTGCCGCCTATGGCTTTGCGTGGATGCGCTTCCCTGGGCGCAGAATTTTGTTTATTATGGTGGTGGCGTTGCTGGTGGTACCACTGCAAATTGCGCTGGTGCCCATTCTGCGCGACTATGTGGCATTGGGCATCAATGGTGAGTTTGTTGCCATTTGGCTGGCACATACAGGCTTTGGTCTGCCCCTTGCCACCTATTTGCTTTTCAATTACATCAGCACGCTGCCGCGCGACATTTTGGAATCGGCCTTTATCGATGGCGCATCTCACTTCACCATCTTCACGCGGCTGATTCTGCCCCTCTCCGTGCCCGCGCTGGCTTCCTTTGCCATCTTCCAGTTCTTGTGGGTGTGGAACGACTATTTGGTGGCGTTGATCTTCATCGGCTCAAAACCCGACGTGCAGGTGTTGACCATGCGTCTGGCTGACATGGTTGGCTCGCGCGGGGCCGACTGGCATTTGCTCACCGCGGGCGCATTTGTCTCCATGGCCTTGCCGCTGACTGTCTTTTTGTTGCTGCAACGCTTCTTTGTACGCGGTCT
>JAEZBT010000219.1 GCA_023426865.1 Actinomycetes bacterium | reverse complement strand
GTGGGCGACGACGTGCCCCGCGTCGCCCAGCGCCCCGAGGACGGCGTCGCGCTGCGCGTCCGCCTCGAGAAGGCCGGTCAGGTTCAGGAACGTGCACGCCCAGGCCCGCAGGTCCACCCCCGCGGCCTGGGCCGGCCACGCCGACGCGCCCGAGCGACCGGAGCCGGGGACGAAGACGACATGCACCCCCCGATCGTGCCGCATCGGCGGACCGGGGTCGCGCGGTTGCCCCGCGGGCACAGGAGAGCCACCGCAACGTCCCAGGTCGGTGCGAGCCCCGGTCAGCGCGCGTAGCGGAGCGCGACCGACTCGCCGCACTCGTCGCCCAGGCACATCTGGGCGACGGCGCCCCCCGCCCGCAGGTCCGTCAGCCGCGTCACCACCAGGTCCCGGACCGTCGCGGGGTCGAGCGTGTTGACGTTGATCTTCGTGCTGCCCTCGAACCCGGCCAGGGTCGACACCCGCCACTTCACCACCACGTGCCAGGGCATGGGCTCGGGCGCCCGCAGCGGCCGGTGGTGCCACTCCTCGTTGCTCGGCACCGTGACGCCCGTCGCGGCGTGCAGCGCGTGCAGCAGGTCCGCGACCGCGTCGACCTGGGCGGCCTCGTGCTCCCAGGGCAGGTGGGCCTCCCCCATCGCGTAGACCTCGACCGACGGGTACCGGTGCCCGACGGCGGCCACCGCCACCGCATGCTCGTTGCGCGCGATCACGAGCCGGTTCCGCACCGCGTGCTCGACGACCTGGGCGAACACGTCCGGCCGCTCGCGCACGCGGGCCAGCACCCGGTCCGCGCGGGGCCCGTGCTCGTCGATCGCCACGAGCTGCTTGTGCAGGTGGTCGAACGACGCCCCGGCGGGCTTCAGCCAGTTCTGGAAGGCGGCGACGTACCGGGCCGCGGGCTGGGCCGCGTACAGGTCCGCCATCGCCTTCACGGTGAGGGCGACGTACCGGCGATGCTCCTCCGGAGTCAGCGTGCCGGAGCCGGCCAGCTCGTCGTCGTGCACGGCACCGTCCGTGAAGTGCCGGCGCGCGACGACGACGTCGTGCGTACCCGAGAACAGGTCGACGGCCCGCTCGAGCCACTCGTCCTCCGGCCGGGCCATCCACTGCCCCTCGGTCACCCCCTGCGAGGCCATCCGCCGGCGCAGCAGCGCGAGCACCTGGGCCCGGCCGCCCGGCTCGGCGACGTACGCCGCCGCCCGCGCCCGCGCGTCGTCGGTCGGCTGCACGCCGTGGTTCGCGCGCCAGTAGTCGACCGACAGGATCTCGAACAGGTTCGGGATGCGACGGAACTCGGCGACCGTCGCGTCGAGGTCACCCTCGAGCACGGCCGCGATCTCCTGCCAGCCTCCGTCGGCCGTGCGGACGACGCGCGACTTCTCCGGCGGCGTCTCGCGGTAGCGGTCGGGGCAGAACGCGCAGTGCGCACCGTCGCGGCGGTGGTCGATGAGGTGCCGCTCCGCCGGGGGCGTACCGACGAGCCGGTGCGCGCGGCCGGGGACCGTCCAGACGACGGTGCCTGTGAGGGGCGAGACCTGCTTGACCGTCCCGTCGGGGAGGCGGACCAGGGGTGGCGGTCCGGCGTCGTGCATCTTTCCAGCCTAGGCCGTCGGCTGTGCCACGCTCGGGTGGCGCCTGGTGCGACGCGCGGACCCGAGCGGTTCCTGGAGCGCGGCCACCTGAGTCAGCGGGCGACCGGTTCACCCGCCGGCGCCGGCTCCTGCGCGTCGACCGGCTCGTCGGCGGCGTCCGGCCCGGCGTCGGGCAGGGGCGGCCGACGGAGCAGGAACGCGGCCGGGATCGCGAGCAGGCTGATCACGGCGCCCACGACGAACGCCGTGCGCACGCCCGCCGCGGTCGCGGCGACCGGGTCCGCACCCCCCTCCGCGCGGGTCAGCGCGGTCGCCGTCATGAGCGTGACGAACAGAGCGGTGCCCGCGGCGCCCGCGACCTGCTGGACCGTGCCGACGACGGCGCTGCCGAACGAGTAGAGGCGCATCGGCAGCGCACCGAGCGACGCGGTGAACAGCGGGGTGAAGATCAGCGCCAGGCCCGCGGACAGCACGAGGTGCGCCGCGAGCAGGTGCCACGCCTCGCTGGCCGCCCCCAGCCGCGTCATCGTCCACACGGCGGCGCTGACGAGCGTGGTGCCGGGCACGAGGAGAACCCGCGGGCCCACCCGGTCGTACGCCCGGCCGACCGACGGGGCCAGCAGCCCCATGAGCAGGCCGCCCGGCAGCAGCAGCAGGCCGGTGGTCAGTGCCTCGAGCCCGAGCACGTCCTGGGCGTAGATCGGCAGCAGGATGATCGTGCCGAAGAGCGCCATCATGCTCAGCGCCATCACGGCGATCCCGACCGTGAACGTGCGGTAGGTGAACGTCCGCAGGTCGAGCAGCGCGGCGTCGGTGCGCTGGAGCCACAGCTGGCGGGCGATGAACAGCGACAGCGACGCGACGCCGAGCACGATCGGCGTCCAGGCGACGAGAGCGTCCTCGCGCGACGCCTCGCCGAACCGGCTGAGCCCGAAGACGATGCCGCCGAACGCGACCGCCGACAGTGCGACGGACAGGACGTCCACGCGCGCGTACCGCGGCTCGTTCAGGGTCGGCAGGCGCAGCGCGCCGATGGTCAGGGCGGTGAGCGCGATCGGGAGCATCAGGACGAACAGCCACCGCCAGGAGGCCACGTCGAGGACCGCGCCCGAGATGGTCGGGCCCAGCGCCGGGGCCACCGAGATGACGACGGAGGTGTTGCCCATGACCCGGCCGCGCGAGGCCGCGGGCGTCACGGTCATCACCGTCGTCATGAGCAGCGGCATCATGATCGCCGTCCCGCTCGCCTGCACCACCCGCCCGAGCAGCAGGACGACGAAGCCCGGCGCGAGCGCGCTGATCAGGGTGCCGAGGCTGAACAGACCCATCGCGGCGAGGAAGGTCGCGCGGGTCGTGGCCCGCCGGATGACGAACCCGGTGACCGGGATCACGACGGCCATCGTCAGCATGAAGGCCGCACTCACCCACTGCGCCGACGACGCCGTGATGTCGAGATCGCGCATGAGGTGCGGCACCGCGACGCCCATCGTCGTCTCGTTGAGGATGACGACGAACGCCGAGAACAGCAGCAGCGACACGGCGAGGCGGTCGCGCGGCGCCATCCGGGTCGGCGCGTCCGCCGTCGAGCCGGCGGTCGGGGCGGGGGTCGGGGCGG
>JAEZBT010000203.1 GCA_023426865.1 Actinomycetes bacterium | reverse complement strand
TGTTGTGGCAGAAGATGCCGCCGTTCTCCTTGTACCCCGGCGGGTACGTGGTGACCTCGCCCATGTTCAGGCGGTAGGTGCGGTAGGCGGGGTACTGGAGCACGAGGCCGTGCGGGGTGCCGAGCATGTCGCGCACCGAGTCCAGCGCGGCGACGGCGCGGCTGGCGCGGGACTCCGGCGTGGTCGGGTCGTCGCTGTCGACGCCGATGCCGGCCATGACGGCCAGGCCCTGCGGCTCGATCCAGATCTGGCCCTCGGTGTCGGCGTGCGTGCCGATCGGCGTCCCGAAGTAGTCGTACGCCCGCAGGAACCAGCTGCCGTCCCAGCCGTGGTTCTCGATCGCGACCCGCATCTCGTCGACGGCGGCCTGCGCGTCGGCGGCGACGTCGGCCAGGCCGCGGTGCTCGGCGATCGCAGCGTACTCGGCGCCGTACAGCACGAACTGCGCGGCGATGAACACCGACTCGGCGACCCCGCCCGCCTTGTTCTCGGTCGTCTGGAACGACTCGCCCGGTGTCGTGGAGAAGCAGTTCAGGTTGAGGCAGTCGTTCCAGTCCGCGCGCCCGATGAGCGGCAGGCCGTGCGGGCCGCGGTGGTCGATCGTGTACCGGAACGAGCGCGTGAGGTGCTCGAACAGGGTGTCGGCGAGGGCGTCGTCGTTGTCGAACGGCACCTGCTCGTCGAGGACCGCGAAGTCGCCTGTCTCCTTGAGGTATGCGGCGACGGCGGCGACGAGCCACATCGGGTCGTCGTTGAAGCCCGAGCCGACCTCGAGGTTCCCGCGCTTCGTCAGCGGCTGGTACTGGTGGTACGCCGAGCCGTCCGGGAACTGCGTGGCGGCGACGTCGAGGAGCCGCTCGCGGGCCCGCTCGGGCACCAGGTGCACGAAGCCCAACAGGTCCTGCGTCGAGTCGCGGAAGCCCATGCCGCGCCCGATGCCGGACTCGAAGTACGACGCCGAGCGCGACATGTTGAACGTGGTCATGACCTGGTACTGGTTCCAGATGTTGACCATCCGGTCCAGGCGCTCGTCGGTCGAGGTGACCGAGTAGGTCGCCAGCAGGTCGGTCCAGTACTGGCGCAGCTCGGCCAGCGCGGCGTCGGCCTGCTCGGTGGTGGCGAACCGGGCGAGCAGCGCGTGCGCCGGCGCCTTGTTGATGACCTGCTGCGCGTCGTCGGCCCACTTGGCGTCGTCGTCGTTCTCCAGGTAGCCGAGCACGAAGACGAAGGTCCGCGACTCACCGGGGGCCAGGTCGAGCGAGATGCCGTGCGACGCGATCGGGTACCAGCCGCTCGCCACGGAGTTCGCCGAGGCGCCCGCGGCCGGGACGACCGGCTCGTGCAGGCCGTTGTAGAGGCCCACGAAGGACTCTCGGTCCGTGTCGAACCCGTCGGCGCGCGTGTTCACCGCGTACACGGCGTAGTGGTTGCGGCGCTCGCGGTATTCGGTGCGGTGGTAGATGGCGGTGCCGGTCGGGCCGTCCTGCTCGACCTCGACCTCGCCGATGTTGAGGTTGCGCTGGAAGTTCGTCTGGTCGTCCAGGGCGTTCCAGAGCGCGAACTCGACGTAGGAGAACAGCGTCAGGGACTTCGCCGCGTCGGTCGTGTTGGTCACCGTGACGCGCTGCACCTCGGCGTCGGTGTCGACCGGGACGAAGAACAGCGACTCGACCCGCACGCCGCCGCGCTGGCCGGTGATCTGCGAGTAGCCGAGGCCGTGCCGCGCCTCGAAGTGCTCGAGCTCGGCCTTGACGGGCAGGTACGACGGCGTCCACACGTCGCCGCCGTCGTTGACGAACAGGTAGCGCCCGCCCTCGTCGGTCGGGATGTTGTTGTAGCGGTAGCGCGTGATCCGGCGCATCCGCGCGTCGCGGTAGAAGGAGTACCCGCCCGCCTGGTGCGAGATCAGTGAGAAGAACCGCTCCGACCCCAGGTAGTTGATCCACGGGTAGGGCGTGTGCGGGGTGGTGATGACGTACTCGCGCGTGACGTCGTCGAAGTGCCCGAAGCGCATGGCAGGAGGCCCTCTCGTGGTGCTCAGGTAGGTGCTCGTGAGTGGTGCTGCGTGGGGTTGCTGGGTGGTGCGGTGCGACGGATGGTCCCTCGACGGGGGCAACGGCTGCACCTCCGGCCGACCCGCGGCTCCGGCGCCGGCGGGCGGTCCCTCGGGCGAGAGCGCTCCCACGTGACGATCATCCTAACCCGACCGGCGTGCTGCTGGGGAAGGACCCGAGGCCCGCGCCCCGCCGTCGGGACGCAGGTTCACCCGGCGCGCGCGCGGGCGGTGGCGCACGACGCGCGGGCCGTGACTGCCAACTGACGTAGGTCCCCTTGCCAGCAGGTCCCATCTGACTACCCTGCCCCAAAGGGCCACTCCAACGAAGGAGAAGAATGGACACCGCAACCATCCGGAATGTGGCCCTGGTGGGCCACAGCGGCGCAGGTAAGACGACCCTCGCCGAAGCCCTCCTGCACCGGGCTGGGGTCGTCCCTCGACTGGGCCGCGTCGAAGAGGGCACGACGGTCTGCGACACCGAGCCCGAGGAGATCAAGCGGGGCATCTCCCTCTCGCCCGCGATCGCCCCCTTCCCGTGGAAGGCGTCCGACGGGCGCGAGTACACGGTGAATCTCATCGACACCCCCGGCTACGCCGACTTCGCCGCGGGCGTCGACGCCGCCCTGTCCGTCGCGGACCTCGCGCTCATCGTGGTCAGCGCCGTCGACGGGGTCGAGGTCGGCACCGAGATCGTCTGGAAGCAGTGCGAGGAGCTCGGCATCCCGCGCATGGTGTTCCTCACCAAGGAGGACAAGCCGCGCGCCGACTTCCACCGCGTGCTGGAGCAGATGCGCGCGACGTTCGGCTCGGGGCTCGTGCCCCTCGAGCTGCCCATCGGCGAGGAGGAGGCGTTCCACGGCGTCGCCGACCTGCTCACCGAGGAGGGCTACGCCTACGACGCCGACGGCACCCACCACACCGAGGCGCTGACCGGTGAGGTCGCCGAGGAGGAGAAGCGCCTGCACGACGAGGTCGCCGAGGAGATCGTCTCCGGCGACGACGAGCAGCTCGAGCGCTACCTGTCGGGCGAGGTCCCCTCGGCGGGCGAGCTCGAGAAGGCCCTCGTGCACGAGGTCCGCGAAGGCGCCGAGTTCCCCGTGCTCGTGGGCTCCGCGATCACGGGCGTCGGCGTCGACCGCCTGGCCGATTACCTGTGCGAGCTCGCGCCGTCCCCGGCCGACCGCCCCGCCGTCGTCCGCGCGGGCACCCCGGACGGACCCGAGACCGAGGTCGTGGCCGACCCGGCCGCCGAGCCGCTGCTGTACGTGTTCCGCACCGTCGCCGACCCGTTCGTCGGCCAGGTCTCGCTGTTCAAGGTGCTCTCCGGCACGGTGAAGAACGAGGACCGCCTGGTCAACGCCGTGACCGGCACCGAGGAGCGCATGCACGGCCTGTTCCGGATGCGCGGCAAGGAGCACACGAACGTCGAGGCGCTCGTCGCGGGCGACATCGGCGCCGTCGCGAAGCTCGCCGCCACGCCCACGGGCTCCACGCTCGCCAAGCGCGGCCAGACGGTGCACGTCCCTGCCCCGGCGTCGCGCCCGACGCCGTACGCCCTGGCCCTCAAGCCGCTCACCCAGGCCGACGACGACAAGCTGTCGTCCGCCCTGCAGCGGCTGGTCGGCGAGGACCCGAGCCTGGCGATCGACCGGAACGACGCCGGCCAGACGATCGTGCGCGGCACCGGCGACACGCACATCGCCGTCGCGCTCGAGCGGCTCGCCCGCAAGTTCGGCGTCAACGTCGTGACCGAGGACGTGCGCATCGCCTACCGCGAGACCATCACGCGCACCGCCGAGGCCGAGGGCAAGCTCAAGAAGCAGTCCGGCGGCCACGGCCAGTACGCCGTCTGCCAGCTGCGGGTCAGCCCTGCGACGCGCGGCGAGGGCTCGGCGTTCATCGACTCGATCGTCGGCGGCGCCATCCCGCGCAACTTCATCCCGGCGGTGGAGAAGGGCGTGCTGGAGCAGATGGCGCTCGGCGGCCACCACGGGTTCCCCGTGGTCGACGTCAAGGTCGAGTGCTACGACGGCAAGTTCCACCCCGTCGACTCCTCGGAGATGGCGTTCCGCACCGCGGCGTCGATGGGTCTGAAGGAGGCCATGGCCAAGGCCGGCGCGGTCATCCTCGAGCCCGTGTCGCTCATCACGGTGCGGGTCCCGCAGGAGCTGCAGGGCGACATCATGGGCGACCTGTCGTCGCGGCGCGGCCGGATCGCCGGCACCGACACGACTTCCGGCGGCCTGAGCGAGATCCAGGCGATGGTGCCCGAGGCCGAGATCAGCCGGTATGTCATGGACCTGCGGTCGATGACCGGCGGGCGGGGCACGTTCGACGCGCACTTCGACCACTACGACGTGCTGCCGAGCCACCTGGTCGAGAAGGTCGCCGCCGCAGCCAAGGAGGCCAAGGAGGCGTCGTCGTCCCACTGAGCACGACGGCGGGGGGGCGCGCGGCGCCCCCCCCCCCCCCCCCCCCCCCGGACGGGCACCCCCCCCCC
>JAEZBT010000174.1 GCA_023426865.1 Actinomycetes bacterium | reverse complement strand
CCGCCCGAGACCACGACATGGCCCCGCGCGGCGAGCCCCGCCCCGACCTGACGGGCGAGGTCCAGCCAGCGCGGATCGACATCGCCCGAGGCGCAGAAGACACAGACCGCGCTCACGGGTGGCCACCGGCCTGCTCGCGCAGGTACGCGACCGCGTCGTCGGCCGCGTGCACCCAGCGCAGGCCTCCGTCGCGCAGGGCGGCGGAGGTACGCCGGAGGGCGAGGAGCGAGCGGTACGCCGCGAAGGTGCGCTCGTCGCGGCGGCCCGGGTCGTCCCAGGGCATCGGGGTGCGGGCGTGCTCGCCGTTCGTACCGGTCGCGCCGTACTCGTCGCCGGCGAACACCATGGGCGTCCCCGGGTAGGTGGCCATGAGCCCTGCGGCGACCTCGACGAGGGCCGCATCACCCAGGCGGGTCCGGATCCGCGCGGTGTCGTGCGAGCCCAGCAGGTTCCACTGCTGCGCCGTCACCGCCCACGGCACGCGTGAGGCGAAGTCGACCATCGCCCGGACCATGGCCCCGCCGTCGCGCCGCGGCATCGGGACGGGGACCTCGGGCAGCCGCCAGCCGTCGGGTGCCAGCCAGCCCCACAGGGGCCGGGCGAACGCGGAGTAGTTCATGACGCCGTGCCAGCCGTCGCCGGCGAGGTCGGCCGACGCGTCGTGGAAGTGCTCGCCGACGAGGAGGGCGTCGGGACCGACCTGGGCCATCGTCGCCCGCATCGCGCGGGCCACGTCGCGGGCCAGGTCGACCGCGCCGTGGCGCCCGGTCATGTTCGCGACGTCGACGCGCCACCCGTCCAGCCCGGACGGGGGCCCCAACCAGCGTCCGACGACGGAGTCGGGACCGTCGAGGAGCCGCCGGCGCAGCTCCGCGGACCGGTGGTCCAGCTTCGGCAGCGAGGCGTGGCCGAGCCAGCCGACGAAGCCGTCGTCGTCGCGGTGGTAGAAGGCCGCCTCGGGCGCCGAGGGGTCCGCGCCGGCCCGGCGGTACCACTCGTGCGAGGCGCCCGTGTGGTTCGTCGTCAGGTCGCCGACGAGGTGCATCCCGCGCCGGTGCACGGCGTCGGCGAGCGAGGCGAGCGCCGCGTCCCCGCCGAGCAGCGGGTCCACGTGGTCGAAGGTCGCCGCGTCGTACCGGTGCACCGAGCGGGCCGGGAAGAACGGCGTGAGGTACAGCACGTCGACACCGAGCCGCTGGAGGTGGTCCAGGTGGGCCTCGATCCCCGCCAGGTCGCCGCCGTAGAGCTGGCGGCCCGTCCGCGATCCGTGGGCGGCGGGCTCGGTGCCCCAGGGTGTCGGCTCGGCCCAGTCCGGGACGGGCCGTTTGTCGGCGGCGGCCGAGCGCGCGAACCGGTCGGGGAACACCTGGTAGACGGCGCCGTGGCGCGCCCACGCCGGCGCCCGCCCGTGCACGGTGAGGCGGAAGTCACCGTCGTCGGGCACGTCACGGGCGTACACGCCCCGGGCCGTGAGCCACCGCGCGCCACCCGGGTCGCCGACGAGGAACCGGTAGCGCGTCACCGGGTTGTGCACCTCGACCTCGGCGACGTACCACGCGTCGACGTCGTCGCCCCCGTCGGGTCGCGCGGTCGCGTACACGGGCTCCCCGTCGCGCACCGCCCGGACGACGACGCCGTCCGGGCCGATGCGGGCCGCCGTCGCGGCCGGGACCCGGACCCGCACGGGCACACGGTCACCGAGCGAGACGGCCGACGACGGGACGTGCGCCGGCCCGCCGTCGTGGTGCGGCCGGTCGAGCAGGGACGGGACGGACCCGGGTGCGGACGGGACCGGCGCCGTCATCCCTTGACCGCGCCGGCCGTCAGGCCCCCGACGATGTACTTCTGCAGGAAGAGGAACAGGACGAGCACCGGGACCGCGGCGATGACCGCGCCCGCGGCGAACAGGCCCCAGTTGGCCTCGAGCAGGGCCGAGACCCACCCGTAGAGGCCGACCGCGAGGGTCCAGTTCGACTCCGACTGCAGGATCACGCGGGCGATGATGAACTCGCCGAACGTGCTGATGAAGGAGAGCAGGCCGACGACCGCGAGGATCGGCGACACCAGGCGCAGGATGATCGTCCAGTAGATCTGCGTGTGCGTGGCGCCGTCGATCTTGGCCGCCTCGTCGAGCTCGCGCGGCACGGTGTTGAAGAACCCGTACATGAGGAACGTGTTCACCCCGAGCGCGCCGCCCAGGTAGACGCAGATGAGCGCGATCTTGGAGTTCACGCCGAGCGTCGGCACCACGTTCCCCAGCCCGAGCAGCAGCAGGAAGATCGCCACGAACGCGAGCATCTGCGGGAACATCTGGATCACCAGCAGCGACGTCAGTCCCGCCCGCCGTCCGCTGAACCGGAACCGCGAGAATGCGTACGCGGCCGACGCCCCCATGAGCACCGTGCCGACCGCCGTCGTGATGGCGATGAACAGGGTGTTGCCCATCCACGTCCAGAAGACGGTGTCGCCCAGTGCGCTGTAGTTCTCCGTGCTGAGCTCACTGAAGAGCGCGTTCGAGCCCGTGAGCGTGCCGCCCTCGGACAGGGACGCCGACACGACGTACACGAGCGGGAACGCGGCGTAGACGACCGCTACGACGCCGACGACGTGCCGCCAGCCGATCTCGCCGATCCAGCGGCGCGCGCTCATGCGGTTGCGCTGCGGCGGGGCCTCGACGGCCGACGCGCGGCGCGGGACCGAGGCGGCGACGGGTGCGGGAGTGGCCATGTCAGCTCATCTCCTCGAGCTTGCGGGTCTGACGGAACGCGAGGGCCGAGACGGTCGCGACGATGACGAAGATGACGATCGACAGGGCGCTCGCCAGCCCGTAGTTCTTGGGCGCCGACCCGTCGATGCCGGACACGTTGTAGACCATCGAGATGAGGATGTCCGTGTGCCCCAGCGGCACCGACGCGTCGGTGAAGCGTGGTCCGCCGTTGGTGAGCATGTAGATGAGCGTGAAGTTGTTGAAGTTGAAGGCGAACGACGAGATGAGCAGGGGCCCGGTCGCCACGAGAAGCAGCGGCATGATCACCGACCGCCACGTGCGGAACCGGCTCGCGCCGTCGACCTTGGCCGCCTCGAGCAGGTCGTGCGGGATCGCCTGCAGCGCGCCCGTCGTGATGAGGAACATGTAGGGGAAGCCCAGCCAGAGGTTCACCCCGAGCACCGAGAGCTTGGCCAGCCACGGGTCCGTGAGCCACCCGATCTCCGCCCCGCCCAGCAGCACCTCGTTGATGAACCCGAACCGCCGGTTCAGCAGGCCCGACCACAGCAGGGCGGCCAGGAAGCCCGGGATCGCGTACGGCAGGATCATGAGCGTGCGGTAGATCTTGCGCCCGCGCATCCGCGGGTCGTTGAAGACCATCGCGAGGAACAGGCCCAGCAGGAAGGTCGTCACGACCGAGAGCAGGGCGAACGCGAAGGTCCACGCGAGGATCCGCGCGAACGGCCCGGCGTACCTGTCGTCGCCGAACGCCGTGGAGAAGTTGTCGAGCCCCACCGGCACGCGCCACCCGACGCCGAGCGTCGCGCCGTCCTCGGACTCGAAGAGGCCGTCCGCGTTGGGCCGGTACACGGCGCCCGTGGTGAGGTCAGTCATCGTGTCGGCCGCGGCGTCGTACTCCAGCGACGGGCGGTAGGAGTAGCCGGTGCGCGCGTCCTGGGTCCGGATGGAGCCGGCCTCGGGGTCGTCGGAGACCGGCACCCGCAGGCCGGTCACCTCGCCCTGACGCGCGAGGATCTGCTCACGCGTCAGCAGGGTCCAGCCGGGGACGTCGGTGATGGTGCTGCCGTCGACGGTCGCCCCGTCCACGGTCTCCAGCGGCTCCTCGGCGGTCCCTGCCAGGACCGCGCCGTCCCGGGCGACCGCGAAGCCCAGGTTCCCGTCGCCGTCCTCGACGACCACGAGCGGCACGCCGGCGCTGCCCTCGACGCGGCGCTCGTTCTGCGCGAGCAGGGCCGAGATCGCGTCGTCCTTGGTCGAGTTGTGGCCGTCGCCGTAGTTCGTGAAGGCGACGTAGCCCGTGTAGGCGACGACGTAGATCTGGTAGACGAGCAGGAAGACCAGGCCGGGGAGCACGTACTTCATCGGCAGGGCCCGGCGGGAGAAGTACACGTAGTCGGCGATCACCACGAGGGCGACCATCGACCAGAGGATCCCGTAGGAGCCCTCGGCCCACGCCGCCAGCACCACGTAGGCGCCGAACGCGTTGACCAGCGCCATCAGCGCGATCTTGATGACGAGTCCGCGCAGGCTGCCCGAGCTGCCGGGCTCCCGGACGCGGCGTGCGGGCCGCTTGGCCGGCGGGCCGTCCTCAGGCGGGGCGGCGGTCGGGACGACCGACGAGGGCTGCGACGTGCTCATGGGTGAACTCCGCACCGTTGCGTAGGTCCATCGTGGGCTGGTGCCCGCCGTCGCGGGCTGGGGCGGCGGACGTCGCCGCGGGCACCCCTCGGGTGGAGCGGCGACGTGTGCCGCTCCACCCGAGGGTGCTCATTCGCTCAGGCCGCGTCGAGCGCGCCCTGGATGTCGGTCGCCATCTTGTCCCAGGTGCTGACCGGGTCGGCGCCGTTGAGGATGTTCGCCTCGGTCACGCCCCAGAACTCCCACACGGCACCCATCTCGGGGATGGACGGCATGGGCACGGCCTCGGCGCCGACGGCGCGGAAGCCCGCGGTGATCGGGTCGGACGAGGCCGCGTCAGCGGCGGCGATGAGGGCCGGCGGACGGTCGCCCGCCTCGTACAGCGCCAGCTGGGCCTCCTCGGTCGCCATGTAGTTGACGAGGAAGTCGTTGGCGAGCAGCGCGTTCTCGCTCTGCGCGTTGACGTAGAAGCCCTGCACGCCGACGAACGGCTGCGCCGGCTGGCCACCGGCCGACGGGATCGGGTCGATCGCCAGCTCGAGACCCTCGAAGGAGCCGAGCATCCACGGGCCACCGATGATGAACGGCGACTGGCCGTTCTTGAACGCCTCGACCGCGATGTCGTAGGTCACGGCCGTGTCGAGGACGCCGGCGGCACCCTGGGCCGCCAGCCACTGCGCGAACGCGGCACCGGGCTCGCCGCCGAGCGCGAGCTCAGCGGTGTAGGAGCCGTCGTCGTTCTGCACGAAGACGGGGGCGCCGAACGACGTCTGCAGCGGGTAGGCGGTGTAGGGGTCACCGGTCTCGCCCACCTGGAGCAGGATCGGGAACTGCGTGCCGGCGGCCTGGCCCATCGCGACGGCCTCGTCCCACGTGGCCGGGGCCTCGGCGGCGAGGGCGGTGTTGCGGATGAGCGCGATGTTCTCGACCGCGTACGGCAGGCCGTAGACCTGGCCGTCGTAGGTGAAGGCGTCGAGCGCCACCTGCTCGAACTCGCTCGCCTTGTCACCGAGCTCGATCGGCGCGACGACGCCGTTCGCGGTGAGCTCGCCGAGCCAGTCGTGGGCGCCGACGGTGATGTCCGGACCCTCGCCCGTGGGCACCTGGGCGTTGAAGTCGGCGCGGATGTCCTCGAAGTTCTTCAGGACGATCTCGACGGTGGTGCCGGTGGCCGCCTCGTAGTCGGCGGCGGCGGCCTCGACGGCCGCCTGGCGGGTCTCGTCCACCCAGACGGTGATGGCGCCGCCGGTGGCCGCCTCGGTGGTCTCGGGGGCCTCGGTCTCGGCCGGCTCCTCGGTGTCGTCGCCTCCGCAGGCGGCAAGGGTGAGCGCGGCGCTGAGGGCCACCGCGGTCAGCGTGATGCTCCGTCGCATCGGGGTCTCCAAACGACTCGTGGTCACGGCCGCGGGCGCTGGACGGCCCCCGTCGGCCCTGTTGCTCGAAACGTAATCCCCGGATTGCCACTTCTGCAAACCCTTGCGGTAACTTTCAGGTATCACTTGCCGGCAGACCTGCCGGGTGGCGCACCAACAAGGAGGTCATGGTGTCCTCTACGCTGCGGCACGTGCGCACCCGGTTGAAGGATCTGGCTGATCAGGCCGGCGTGAGCACGGCTACGGTCTCCCGTGTCCTCAACGGGAAGCCGGGTGTCGCGGCCGAGACCCGCAAGGCCGTCCTGGCCGCTCTCGACGTGCTCGGGTACGACCGTCCGGAGAAGTTGCGCAACAGACCGCAGGGTCTCGTCGGCCTCATCGTGCCCGAGCTGGACAACCCGGTCTTCCCCGCGCTGGCCCAGGCGATCGAGACCACGCTGGCCGACCGCGGCTACACGCCCCTGCTGTGCACGCAGTCCCCAGGTGGCACGACCGAGGACGAGTACGTCGAGATGCTCATCGAGCACGGCGTCGACGGCATCGTCTTCGTCTCCGGGCGGCACGCGGACACGGCCGCCTCGACGGAGCGGTACCACCGGCTGCGCGGCCGCGGCGTGCCAATCGTGTTCGTCAACGGCTACGCGGCCGGAGTCGACGCGCCCTCGGTCTCGACCGACGACGGGGTCGCCATCAGCCTGGCGGTCCGCCACCTCGTGAGCCTCGGGCACGAGCGGATCGGCCTCGCCGTCGGCCCGGACCGCTACGTGCCCGCACGCCGCAAGATCGCGACGTTCGCGACGCTCCTCGACCAGCGTGAGCCCGGCGCCGACGTCTCCGCGCACGTCGTCTCGACGCTGTTCACCGTGGAGGGTGGCCAGGTCGCGGGCGGCGAGCTGATCGACGGCGGGCACACGGCGGTCATCTGCGGCTCCGACCTGATGGCCCTCGGCGTGATCCGCGCGGCGCGGTCGCGCGGGATGCGCGTCCCCGAGGACCTGTCGGTCGTCGGCTTCGACGACTCGCCGCTCATCGCGTTCACCGACCCGCCCCTGACCACGGTCCGGCAACCGGTCGTGAGCATGGGCAAGGCGGCCGTCAGCGCCCTCATCGCGGAGATCGCCGGCCAGCGCGTCTCCCGCACCGAGCTCCTGTTCCACCCCGAGCTCATCGTCCGGTCGTCGACCGCACCGGCCCCCGCACGGACCTCCGCCCCGGCGAACTCCGCCGCAGGTTCCTAGGCTGGGCCTGTCGAGGACCGCGCCGACGACGCCTGGTCCCCACCGAGCCCGCACCACACACCTACCCGGGAGAGTCGTGACCTCGATCCTGTCCGCCCTCGCACAGCCGTCCACCACGACGACACTCGTCCACCGTGCCCTGGCGGGCACGCCCGAGTGGTGGCGCTCCGCGGTGATCTACCAGGTCTACCCGCGGTCCTTCGCGGACGGGAACGGCGACGGCGTCGGTGACATCCCCGGGATCACGGCGCGCCTGAAGCACCTGGTGCGGCTCGGCGTGGACGCGATCTGGCTCTCGCCGTTCTACCGCTCCCCGCACCACGACGCCGGCTACGACGTGGCGGACTACCGCGACATCGACCCGCTGTTCGGCACGCTCGAGGACGCGGACGCGATGCTCGCGGAGGCGCACCGGCTCGGGTTGCGGGTGATCGTCGACCTCGTGCCGAACCACACGTCGTTCGAGCACCCCTGGTTCAAGGCCGCGGTGGCGGCCGGGCCGGGCTCCCCCGAACGCGCGCGCTACCTCTTCCGCGACGGCAAGGGGCCCGAGGGCACGCAGCCGCCGAACGACTGGCGCTCGACGTTCGGCGGGCCCGCCTGGACGCGGATCACCGAGCCCGACGGCAACGCGGGCCAGTGGTACCTGCACCTGTTCGACGAGTCGCAGCCCGACCTGGACTGGACCAACCCGGAGGTGCACGAGGAGTTCCGCTCGATCCTTCGCTTCTGGCTCGACCGCGGCGTCGACGGGTTCCGGGTCGACGTCGCCCACGGGCTGGTCAAAGCGGCCGGACTGCCCGACTTCCCCGCACCGACGGCCGCCGTCACCCCGCCGCACGAGGGCACGCTCGGCTCGGAGGACGGGGCGACCGGCGCCGGCTCGCTCGGGCCCATGTGGGACCAGGACGGCGTGCACGAGATCTACCGCGAGTGGCACCGGGTGCTCGCCGAGTACGACGGCGACCGCGCGCTCGTCGCCGAGGCATGGGTCGAGCCCCTCAGCCGCCTGGCGAAGTACGTGCGGCCCGACGAGATGCAGCAGGCCTTCAACTTCTCGTTCCTGACCTCGCTCTGGACGGCCCCCGACCTGCGGGCCGTCATCACCGAGTCGCTGGTCACCAACGACGCCGTCGGCGCGCCGACCACGTGGGTCCTGTCGAATCACGACGTCGTGCGGCACCCCACGCGACTCGGCCTCACCGTGCCCGGCGGCAAGCCTGAGGGCATCGGCGCCGGGGACCCGCAGCCCGACGAGGAGCTGGGGCTGCGCCGCGGCCGGGCCGCGAGCCTGCTCATGCTCGCGCTCCCCGGGTCCGCGTACGTCTACCAGGGCGAGGAGCTCGGCCTGCCCGAGCACACCACCCTCGACGACGACGAGCGCCAGGACCCCACCTGGTGGCGGTCGGAGCACACCAGCCGCGGGCGTGACGGCTGCCGGGTCCCGCTCCCGTGGGAGGCCGACGCACCGGCGTTCGGCTTCTCCGCGACGGGCCGCAGCTGGCTCACGCAGCCGTCGTCGTGGGCGCGGTACGCGCTCGACCGCCAGCGGTGCGTGCCCGGCTCGACGTTCGAGATGTACCGCGCCGCACTCTGCCTGCGCCGCGAGTACCACCTCGGCTCCGGCACCCTCGCCTGGGTGGACGGCCTGGCCGACGGCGCGTCGGACTCGCTCGTGGCGTTCGTCAACCGCGAGGTGCTCGTGGTGACGAACGTCGGCACCGAGCCGGTCAGCCTGAAGGGGACCGATCTCGAGGTCCTCCTCTCCTCGGCGGACCTGCCGGACGGCCTGGCCGGGGGCACCGAGGTCGCGGTCCCGCCGGACGTCACGGTCTGGGTGCGCCGGCGCGAGGGCTGAGCCCCGGCGAGCGCGGGTCAGCGCGGTCCGAGCATCGTCGCGCCGCCTTCCCACGCGAGCACGAGGAGTCCCGCCTGCGTCGGGACGACACTCAGCGGGCCGTCGTCGCGCAGGAGGTCGGCGAGGGAGAGTCGCCAGCGCTCCACGCCCGTGCGCAGGTCACGGGCCACCAACGCCCCGCCGCCCGACGCCTCGGCCAGGAGCACGACCTCGCCGTCGGTGAGCGCGCCGAGCCGAGGGCTCGCTCCGCTGCGGGTGTCCTCCCACAGGATGTCGCCGTCGCGCACGTCCAGCGCGACCACGGTGCCCGCCCCTGCCGCCACGACGACGTCGTCGAGCCGCACCAGCGCGACCATCCCGGGCATCCGGCCGCCCGACCAGAGGTCCGCGCCGGTGGCCGCGTCGACGGCCACGAGGTCGCCCACCTGATCACCGTTGTCCAGGCTCGACGTGGGCCGGCGCAGCAGGAGGACCTCCGGCGAGGTGGTGTCCGCCACGCCCGGCCGCCACGGCAGCCCGTCGAGCTCGCGGACCATGCCGCCGTCCGCGCCGACCACCCGGGAGCCGCCGACCGCCCTGGCCACCGCGTTGTAGTCCCACTCGACGCGGCCGCCGCCCGGCAGCGGCGCGTCGAGCGTGAAGAGGACGCCCTCGCGGGCCGCGTCGGGGCGCGGTGCGCCCGTGGCCAGGTCCAGGGGCACCGAACCCACGGTGCCGGCCCGCACGACCTCGGCCTCGGCGTGGAACACCCAGCCCGTCGCCTCGATCGTCTCGAGCGGCTCGGGCAGGCGGGTGCTCCAGACCGGAGCGTCGGGGCGGGCCAGGCCCATCGCCCAGCGCGCCACCACGACGGCGCCGTCGGCGTCGAGCGAGGCGACGACCACGTCCCGGGCGGCGAGCTCGACGCCGAGGACGTCGGCGGGTGCGGGCAGCTCGGCGACGAGAGTCCCGGTCGTGACGTCGAGCAGCTCCACGTCGGCCGGGTCGCCGACGACCACGCGGTACCCCTCGACGGTGGCGAACCGGGGGTAGCACGCGACGTACTCGACGACGGTGTCGCCGGGCATGAAGCGGACGGGCGAGGCGTCGTCGCTGAGGGGCACGCAGGACTCGTCCGCCGCGACGGGACGCGACCACACGTCCCGACCCGTGCGCAGGTCGACCGCACGCAGCCCGCCCGAGCCCGCCGACTCCAGGATCACGACGTCGCGCCCGACGGCGAAGGGCAGGCCGTCCGCGACGTGCCAGACCTCGGCGGGCGGTCCCTCGAACGGCGGCAGCACCCCGCGGACCTCCGCGAGGGCCTCACGGCGGTCACGCTCGCGCCGCTCGTCCTCCGCCGTCATGAGCACGGACGCCACCCCGACGGCGACCAGGGCCGGCACACCCGCCCACACGAGCCACGTCCGGGCCCGGCCGGAACGGGCGCGCCGCCTCCCCGGGTCGGCCCCGGCGTCCTCGAGCACGACCTGAACCCGCCCGTCGTCGTGCGCCCCCGCCATGACCCCGACCCTAGTGACCGCGAGCCGTCCCGATCAGCGCAGCGCGACCAGGCCCGCGTCCGTCAGGACGAGCACGGTCTGCCCGTCCACCTCGTCCAGCGACAGCACGTCGCCGGGGAGCGGGACTCCCCACGCCCGCTCCCCCGTCTGGAGCCGGCGCGCCGTCAGGACCACGCCGCCCGCGTCGTCGTCGGTCGGCACCAGGACGAGCCGACCGTCCGTCAGCACGTCCCACGCGGCCGAGCCGCGGGCCGCCCCGTGGTCCCACAGCCGCAGACCGGTCCGGACGTCGACCGCCACCGCCGTCGACGGCGACACCGCGACGACGACGCCCCCGACCTGCACGGACGCCTCGAGCCACGGCACGTTGGCGAGGTCCCAGCGGACCCGCCCGGAGCCTGCATCCAGCCCGAGCAGGTGCTTGTCGGCGGTCCGGCGCACCACGACGACGTCCTGTGCGGACCCGTCGCGTACCGGTGCGAGCCACGGCACGCCCGGCGCCCCGAAGCGGGCGCCGCCGTCGCGGTCGACGATGACGACGTCCTTGGGCCGGCCCAGGCGGTCGAAGCCCCAGCGGGCCTCGCGGCCGCCGGGCAGGTCCAGGGTGGCCCGGTCCGACGGCCCCAGCGTCGCGGCCGTCCGTCGGCGTCCCGTGACGACGTCGAACGTCAGCCGCACGTCGCCGGACTCGAAGGTCACCTTCCCGTCGCGCACGTCATCGGTCCAGTCGGCGGCCATCCGCAGCGCGTCCGGCCGGTGCGGCGCGCCGGTGAAGGCCCACGCATCCTCGCCCGTGACGGGATCCCACGCGCGGACGCTCACCGACCCGTCGTCGCCCGCCGTGGTGAGCAGCACGTACCCGTCCACGAGCTCGGCGAGGATGGCGTCCTGGGCGGTCTGCGAGCGCACCGGGCGCCCCGTCGTCGCGTCGAGGATCGTGACCACCGGCACCGCCGGCGTGCCCAGGACCGCCCGCGGCAGGCAGGCGACCAGGGACACCGCCGGGAGGTCGGGCCCGGCGTCGCGGGCGAGCGGCGAGCACGCCTC
>JAEZBT010000167.1 GCA_023426865.1 Actinomycetes bacterium | reverse complement strand
GGGCGGACCGCGGAGGCCGGTGGGCCCGGCCCTGGGACGAGGACCGGGCCCACCGGACGTGCGTCACGAGGTCAGCTGCAACCACTGGTCGAGCCGCAGCCCTCGCACACGTAGCAGGAGCCCGACGGCCGCATCTTGATGCCGCAGGACAGGCAGAGCGGCGCGTCGGCCGTGCGCCCGAGCTTGAGCTCGACGAGCTCGGCGGACGAGTGCGCGTTCCCGGTGTCGGTGCCGGGGTGGGCGGTCGGCGCGGGCGCCGGGGCCGACGCCGCCGGAGCGGCGGCCGGGGTCGCGCCGGACATCGTCGGGACGCCGCCCTGGTCCGGGGCCGTCTCATCGTCGACGGGCGCGTAGGAGCCCGTCTTGAGCTGACGGGCCCGCTCAGCGGCGGTGAAGATGCCGAGGGCGGACCGGGTCTCGAACGGCAGGTAGTCCAGGGCCAGGCGCCGGAAGATGTAGTCCATCATCGACTGCGCCATCCGGATGTCCGGGTCGTCGGTCATGCCCGCCGGCTCGAACCGCATGTTCGTGAACTTCTCCACGTACGTCTCGAGCGGCACGCCGTACTGGAGCGCCACGGAGATGGCGATCGAGAAGGCGTCCATGACGCCGGCCAGGGTCGAGCCCTGCTTGCCGAGCTTGAGGAAGACCTCGCCGAGGCCGTCGCCAGGGTAGGAGCCGGCGGTGATGTAGCCGTCGGCGCCGCCCACCGTGAACGACGTGGTCTTGGACTCGCGCTGGCGCGGGAGGCGCTTGCGCGTGGCCCGGACCGGTGCCGTCTCGGCGACCGGGGCAGGGGCCGACTCCGCAGCGGGCTTGGCCTTGCCGTCCGACAGCGGCTGACCGACCTTGCAGTTGTCCCGGTAGATCGCCAGCGCCTTGATGCCCATCTTCCAGGCCTTGAAGTAGATCTCCTCGATCTCCTCCACCGTCGCGGACTCGGGCATGTTGACGGTCTTGGAGATGGCGCCGGAGATGAATGGCTGGACCGCGGCCATCATCCGCACGTGCCCGAGCGGGGAGATCGCCCGCTCGCCGATCGCGCAGTCGAACACCTCGTAGTGCTCCGGGCGCAGGCCCGGGGCGTCGACGACGTGCCCGTTCTCCGCGATGTACTCGACGATCGCCTCGATGGTCTCCTCGGTGTAGCCCATCCGACGCAGGGCCCGCGGGATCGTCTGGTTGACGATCTGCATCGAGCCGCCGCCGACGAGCTTCTTGAACTTGACCAGCGAGAAGTCGGGCTCGATGCCCGTCGTGTCGCAATCCATCATGAAGCCGATGGTCCCGGTGGGGGCGAGGACCGAGGCCTGGGCGTTCCGCCAGCCGGCCTTCTCGCCGATGCGGTTGCCGTCGGCCCACACCCGCGTCGCCGCGGCGTGCACCTCGGCGTCCATGGCGCCGAGGGTCCGGATGTCGTCGTTCGCGGCCGCGTGCTTGCGCATGACGCGCTTGTGGGCGGCCGCATTGCGGGCGTAGCCCTCGTACGTGCCGACGACGCCGGCGAGCTCGGCGGACCGCTTGTAGGCGGTGCCCGTCATGAGGGAGGTGATCGCCGCCGCGAGGGACCGCCCGCCCTCGGAGTCGTAGCCGTGGCCGGTGGCCATGAGCAGCGCACCGAGGTTGGCGTAGCCGATGCCGAGCTGGCGGTACGCACGCGTCGTGACGCCGATCGCCTCGGTCGGGAAGTCCGCGAAGCAGATGGAGATGTCCATCGCGGTGATGATCAGCTCGACGGCCCGCTCGAACCGCTCGACGTCGAACGTGTCGTCGTCGCGCAGGAACTTCATGAGGTTGAGCGAGGCCAGGTTGCACGACGAGTTGTCCAGGTGCATGTACTCGCTGCACGGGTTGGACGCGGTGATCCGGCCGGCCTCGGGGCTCGTGTGCCAGTCGTTGATCGTCGAGTCGTACTGGAGACCGGGGTCGGCGCACTCCCATGCCGCCTGCGCGATGGAGCGGAACAGCTCCTGCGCGTCGACGGTGTCGATCACCTCGCCCGTGGAGCGCGCGCGCAGCCCGAAGGAGCGCCCGTCCTCGACCGCCTGCATGAACTCGTCGGTGACGCGCACCGAGTTGTTCGCGTTCTGGTACTGCACGGAGACGATGTCGCGTCCGCCGAGGTCCATGTCGAACCCGGCCTCGCGGAGCGCGCGGATCTTGTCCTCCTCGCGCGCCTTCGTCTCGACGAACTCGCGGATGTCGGGGTGGTCGACGTCGAGGACGACCATCTTCGCCGCGCGACGCGTCGCGCCGCCGGACTTGATGGTGCCCGCGGAGGCGTCGGCGCCACGCATGAAGGAGATGGGGCCCGAGGCGGTGCCGCCGGACGACAGCAGCTCCTTGCTCGAGCGGATCCGCGAGAGGTTCAGGCCGGCGCCCGAGCCGCCCTTGAAGATCATCCCCTCCTCGCGGTACCAGTTCAGGATCGAGTCCATCGTGTCGTCGACGGACAGGATGAAGCAGGCGCTGACCTGCTGGGGCGACGGCGTCCCGACGTTGAACCAGACGGGGGAGTTGAAGCTGAAGACCTGGTTCAGCAGCATCCAGGTGAGCTCGTGCTCGAAGACGACGGCGTCGTCCTCGGTCGCGAAGTAGCCGAAGTCGCGTCCGGCCTTCACGTAGGTGAGCACGACGCGGTCGATGAGCTGCTTGAGGCTCCACTCGCGGGCCGGGGTGCCCACGGCGCCACGGAAGTACTTGGTGGTGACGATGGTCGTGGCGTTCATCGACCAGGTGGCGGGGAACTCCACGCCCTTCTGCTCGAAGATCGTCTCGCCCGTCTTCCAGTTCGTCTGGGCGACGTCCCGGCGCTCCCAGGCGACCTCGTCGTAGGGGTGGACGCCCGCCGTCGTGAACACGCGCTGGATGGTGAGTCCGGCAGCCCGCCCCTTCGACGCACCTGCGCCGCGAGCGGACCGGCCGGCACCGGCCGAGGTCTCCGTCATTGTGATCCCTTTCCCAGGAGTTTCCATGGCCGCATCGGGCCCGTCCGTTCCGTCCGTCCGGCGTCTGCGGGCCGACGCGGCGCCGCGCGCAGCGCGCCGTCCTCGTCGTCGGAGCGAGTCACCGAGGCACCCAACTTACAAGCGTGTGACCACTATATGTAGTGCCGCCGACATGATTCTTTGCAACATGTGGTGCTCGGCGCGCAGAGAATCACCCGTCTGCCGCAAACCCGCAGGTGAGCGGCCTGCGCGGCCGGTCGACGCCCGTCGGGCCTCCGGAGTGTCATCGCGCCGATCGGCGTGTCACCGGCTGGAGGACCCCCGCGCCGTCCGCCATGGCCCGCGTAGCGGACGCCGCAGGGGCCGTCCGGGCGTCGCGGACATCCTGCTGCCGGGCACCGACAGGGCGGGGGAGCAGGTCGTCGGCCGGGGCCGGACCGAAC
>JAEZBT010000133.1 GCA_023426865.1 Actinomycetes bacterium | reverse complement strand
GGACGAGGCCGCCCGGCCCTCCGACGCGGGCCCCGGCCGCCCGCTGCTCGACGACGTCGCCCGCGCACTGCTCCCCGGGCTGCTGCGGTACGCGACGGTCCTGACCGGCGACGGGCACGTCGCCGCGGACATCGTGCAGGAGGTGCTGCTGCGTGCCCACGTCCGGTGGGCGCGCATCTCCCTGCTCGACCGCCCGGACCTGTACCTCAAGCGCATGGTGACCAACGAGCACCTGTCGTGGAGGCGCCGGTGGCACGTGCGCACGGTCCGGCCGGCGCCCGACGACGTGCTCGCCGCGCACACCGCGCCGGAGGGGAACCACGCCGACGCCGTCGGCGAGGACGCCGCGATGTGGCAGCACCTGGCAGCCCTGCCACCACGGCAGCGCGCCGTCCTCGTGCTGCGCTACTACGAAGGCCTCACCGACCCGGAGATCGCCTCCGTCCTGGGCACGTCGAGCGCGACGGTGCGCTCGCACGCCTCCCGCGCCCTGGCCGCGCTACGCCAGACCGATCTCAGCACCGCCCCGGAGACACCATGAAGGAGCACCGCGGGGACCCCGTCCCCTCCGAGTCCGCACCTGCGCACGAGCCTGCGCACGAGGCTGCGTTCGCGCCGGACGACGAGCTCGCCCGGCGGATCACCCGTGCCCTGCGCTCGCGGGAGGCCCTCACGCCCGCTCCGGCGTTCGTCGCCCGGCGCGTCGAGGCCGAGCTCGCCCGGCGCCAGGGCGCCCGGCGGCGCGGGGGGAGGATCGCGGCCGCCGGCGTCGCGACCGGCGCGCTGGCCGTGGGCGTCGCGGGTGCGGCGGCCGCTGCTGTCGCGGACCCGTACTCCGACGTCGCCCAGGCGGTGGAGTCGGCCGTGCAGGCGCTCGGCATCGACTGGTCCCCGATGCCCGACGGCTACTCGCGCGACCAGTACAACGCCTACTCGGCCTCCGACTACACGAACGACGACGTCGCGGCCCTGAGCGAGCTGTGGAACACCGACCTGATCCAGACCAAGGCGACGCTCGGCCAGATGCTGCTGGACGGCGAACCGGTGCCGATGGCGCCGGGCACCGCCCCTGAGGGGACCGACCAGGGCGCCTGGGCGACCCTGCCCGACGGCTACACGCGGGAGCAGTACGAGGCGTTCTGGGGCGCCGGCTACACGCAGGAGGACGTGGACGCGCTCAACGCATTGTGGGGCCTGGACGACACGGAGACGAAGGCCCGTGCCGGCCAGCTGCTCCTGGACGGCGAGCCCGTGCCGGTCGCCCCGGGCAGCACCCCTGCGGAATCCTGAGGACGGCCGGCACTGGGCTGAGGACGGCCGGCACTCGGCGGGACGGCCGCCTGGTCGGGCGCGGGTGGCTGAACACCGGCGGCCGCGACGTGACCCTCACCGACCTGCGCGGCAAGGTCGTCGTGCTGGACTTCTGGACGTTCTGAGCACGAACTCGACGTGCCGCTCCGTGCGGTGCGCCGTGCTGGGCCTAGGAAGGCCAATGTGTTCACGCGACGGCGAAGGAACGAGCGGTTCATCCGGCTCAGGCATGACGAGGCAGTCGTGCTCTTCGAACTCCTCCATCGGTGGGAAGACGACGGAACGACCGACCTCCTGCCGTATGTCCACCCCGGGGAGAAGGTGGCGCTGTGGAGGCTCGCCGCAGCGCTGACGTACCGGGCCGGCGAGGCCTTCAGCCCGGACTACTCGGAGGTTGTCGGGAGGTCTCGCGATGCGCTCGCGAGTCTTGGCGGTGAGCCGGTCGCCGACGAGTGAGCGCGCGTCGCCTCTAAGGAGCCGCCACCGAACCATGCCGTGCGGCACGCTTGCGCGATGGACGCTGATGTTCCAACGACGACGGTCGAGATCTGGCGGCAGGACGCCGTGGTGCTTCTCGACTGGCTCATGACAGTCGACCTCAACGCCGTCCCAATCAACCATCCTGCCGAGAAGCAGGCTCTGATGGATCTCCTGACCCGACTCGACGAGACAGAGGCCTACTCCGCCACCCAAGAGGAGATCGACGCCGCACGTGCCGACGTCGCCCGAGACATGGGTTGGTAGGGCACGACCCCAGCGCCGGGACGGGCGGCATAGTGCCGGGCGGCATCGTGTTCACTATCGACGTGACCGACGCACCCGCCCGCCTGCCCCGTGTCCGCGCATCCGAGCTGGTCGGGCGCGGGTGGCTGAACACCGGCGGCCGCGACGTGACCCTCACCGACCTGCGCGGCAAGGTCGTCGTGCTGGACTTCTGGACGTTCTGCTGCATCAACTGCCTGCACGTCCTCGACGAGCTGCGCGAGCTCGAGGAGCAGTACCGCGACGTGCTGGTCATCGTCGGCGTGCACTCGCCCAAGTTCGTGCACGAGGCCGACCCGGTCGCGCTCGCCGCCGCCGTGGAGCGGTACGAGGTGCACCACCCGGTGCTCGACGACCCGGACCTCACCACCTGGTCCGCGTACACCGCGCGCGCCTGGCCGACGCTCGTGGTGATCGACCCGGAGGGGTACGTCGTCGCGCACATGGCCGGCGAGGGGCACCGCCGCAACCTGGAGATCCTCGTCGCGGACCTCGTCGCCGAGCACGAGGCCAAGGGCACGCTGCACCGCGGTGACGGGCCGTACGTGCCCCCGGCGCCGACGTCGGGCACCCTGCGCTTCCCCGCGAAGGCGATCCGCCTCCCGTCCGGCAACCTGCTCGTGGCCGACGCCGGTCACCACTCCCTGGCGGAGCTCGCGCCCGACGGCGAGACGCTGGTCCGCCGTATCGGCTCCGGCGAGCGCGGCCTGGCCGACGGCGGGCCCGACGACGCGCGATTCAGCGAGCCCAACGGCCTGTGCCTGGTCCCCGAGGAGCTGCGCGGACGGATCGACGCGGACGTTCTGGTCGCCGACACGGTGAACCACGCGATCCGGGCGGTCCGACTCGACACCGGCGAGGTCACGACGGTCGCGGGCACCGGCGAGCAGTACATGGTCGGCGGCGGGGAGAACGTGCTCCCGGACGTGCTCGGCGCCGGGGCCGACCGGTCCGGCTTCGGCTACCAGGGGCCGCCCACCTGGATCCGGCTGTCCTCGCCGTGGGACATCGTCTGGTCGCAGGACCTGGCTGCGTTCGTCGTCGCGATGGCCGGCAACCACACGATCTGGGCGCTGGACCTCGAGCAGAACCAGCTCAGACGCATCGCCGGGACGATGAACGAGGGCCTCCAGGACGGCCCGGGCGACGAGGCGTGGTTCGCGCAGACATCGGGCCTCGCCGTCGGGCCGGACGGACGCGTCTGGCTCGCGGACTCCGAGGTGAGCGCGCTGCGCTGGCTCCAGGTGGACCGGTTCGGCGGGCTGAAGGTGCGCACCGCCGTCGGGCAGGGGCTGTTCGACTTCGGGCACCGCGACGGGCCCGCGGACACCGCGCTGCTGCAGCACCCGCTCGGCGTCGCCGTGCTCCCCGACGGCAGCGTGGCGATCGCCGACACCTACAACGGCGCCATCCGCCGCTGGGCCCCCGCCCCCGACCGCGACGGCCCCGGCGAGGTGACCACCCTCGCGCGCGACCTCGCCGAGCCGTCCGGCCTGCTCGTCGACGTGCACGACGGCGGCCGCATCGACCTCGTGGTCGTCGAGTCCGCGGCGCACCGGCTGACGCGCGTCGCGCTGCCCGCGCGTCTGGCGGGCGAGGTGCTCGACGCCGGCGCGCACCGCACGCAGCGGCCGGTCTCGGACATCGGCAGCGGCGAGGTTCGGCTCGACGTCGTCTTCACGCCGGCCGCGGGCCAGAAGTACGACGACCGGTACGGCCCGTCGACCCGCCTCCAGGTCTCCGCGACCCCGCCCGACCTGCTGCTCGACGGCGCGGGCGACGACGTGCCCCTCACCCGTACGCTGCGGATCAGCCCGCTGGTCCGCGAGGGCGTGCTGCACGTGACGGCGCAGGCGGCGTCGTGCGACGCGGACCCGGCGATCGAGTACCCCGCCTGCCACCTCAACCAGCAGGACTGGGGCGTCCCGGTCCGCGTGGTCGACGACGGCCCGACGACGCTGACCCTCCCCCTCCGCGGCTGACGCCGACAGCCGCTTCGCGCACCGTTGTGCGGAAGGTTTTCCGCGCGTGACGCGGCGAACGTTCCGCGCAAGCCGCGACGGGGCGGACGCTAAGGTGGACGACGACGCGGGGTGCCGCACGCGCAGAGCGCAGCGGCTGAGATCACACCCGTCGAACCTGATCTAGTTCGTACTAGCGAAGGGAACGTCGATGTCGGCCATGTCTGCCGCCGCTGACCCCACCCGGCCCGGAACGCCCACCGCCCGCACTGCACCGCCCGCGCCTGGCGTCCGCACCACGCCCCAGCCCCGCCCGACGCCCACGCCTGACGACATCGCGGCCGCCCTCGAGGCCGTCCGCACTCGCGCACCGCTGGTGCAGTGCCTGACGAACATCGTCGTCGCGCAGTGGACCGCGAACACCCTGCTCGCCCTCGGGGCCGCACCTGCGATGGTGGACAACCCGCGCGAGGCCGCCGAGCTCGCGCCCGCCGCGGACGCGGTGCTGGTGAACCTCGGCACCCCGTACGCCGAGACCGTCGCGGCGATGGCACCGGCGGTCGCGGCCGCGCGC
>JAEZBT010000041.1 GCA_023426865.1 Actinomycetes bacterium | reverse complement strand
TTCCTGCTCGCCGCGCCGGTCGCCGCGGCGCTCGGGGCGGGTGTCGTCCCGGTGCGCAAGGCCGGCAAGCTCCCCGGGCCGGTCGCCGCCCGGTCGTACGCGCTGGAGTACGGCACGGCCTCCGTCGAGGTCCACCCCGACACCGTCCCGGAGGGCGCACGGGTCCTCGTCATCGTCGACGTCCTGGCGACCGGCGGGACGGCCGCGGCGACGGTGGCGCTGCTCGAGGACTGCGGCGCCACGGTCGTCGGTCTGAGCTTCCTGGTGGAGCTGGCGTCGCTCGGTGGGCGCGCGCTGCTGCCCGGACGCGTCGTCGACTCCCTGCTGACGCTGGACTGAGCCGTCGTCCTTCCGGCGCCCGTGACACGTCGCCGAGCCGCGCCGATCGCGGGCTCGCGGTGGTGCGGTCGTAGAATCGACCGAACCCCGGGAGGGTGTGCGAGCTGATGGCGGACAAGGTCGGGGCAGGGACGGACGCGGTCACCGCGGCCGCACCCACGGTGCCCGCAACGGCACCGGCTGCGGCCGTGCCCGCACCCGAGGCCGTCGGCCCCGAGAACGACCAGCAGGGCGGGTCGACGGGGCGGGTGCGCGCGCGCCTCGCTCGCCTGTCGGGACGCTCGGCCTCGGCGTACCCCGCGCTCGAGCCCGTCCTGCAGGCGGTGCGCACGAACCACCCCAAGGCCGACCTGTCGGTGATCGAGCACGCGTACGTCGTCGCGGAGCAGGCGCACCGCGGTCAGCTGCGCAAGAGCGGCGACCCGTACATCACGCACCCCGTCGCGGTCGCGACGATCCTGGCGGATCTCGGCATGACGCCGTCGACGATCGTCGCGGCACTGCTGCACGACACGGTCGAGGACACCGAGTACTCCCTGGAGCAGCTGCGCCGCGACTTCGGCCCCGAGGTCGCGATGCTGGTCGACGGCGTCACCAAGCTGGACAAGGTGGCCTACGGCGACGCGGCCCAGGCCGAGACCGTCCGCAAGATGGTCGTCGCGATGTCGCGCGACATCCGTGTGCTGGTCATCAAGCTCGCCGACCGCCTCCACAACGCCCGGACCTGGAAGTTCGTCTCGGCGGCGTCCGCGGAGAAGAAGGCCCGCGAGACGCTCGAGATCTACGCCCCGCTCACGCACCGCCTCGGCATGAACACGATCAAGTGGGAGCTCGAGGACCTGTCGTTCGCGACGCTGTACCCGAAGGTCTACGACGAGATCGTGCACCTCGTCGCGGAGCGGGCCCCGGCGCGCGAGGAGTACCTGGCGACCGTCCGCGAGCAGGTCGGTGCCGACCTGCGCAGCGCGAAGATCAAGGCGACGGTCTCGGGGCGGCCCAAGCACTACTACTCGATCTACCAGAAGATGATCGTGCGCGGCCGCGACTTCGCGGACATCTACGACCTCGTGGGCGTGCGCGTCCTGGTCGACACGGTCCGCGACTGCTACGCGGCGCTCGGCGCGCTGCACGCGCGGTGGAACCCGGTCCCCGGCCGGTTCAAGGACTACATCGCGATGCCGAAGTTCAACCTCTACCAGTCGCTGCACACGACCGTCATCGGCCCGGGCGGCAAGCCGGTGGAGATCCAGATCCGCACGCACGACATGCACCGGCGCGCGGAGTACGGCGTCGCGGCGCACTGGAAGTACAAGGAGAACACCAAGAACGGCGGCGCCGAGGGCGCCGGAGAGATGGCCTGGTTGCGCCAGCTCATCGACTGGCAGCAGGAGACCGCCGACCCCACGGAGTTCCTCGACTCCCTGCGGTTCGAGATCCGCGGCCAGGAGGTCTTCGTCTTCACGCCCAAGGGCGACGTGATGGCGCTCCCGGCCGGCTCGACCCCCGTGGACTTCGCCTACGCGGTGCACACCGAGGTCGGGCACCGGACGATGGGCGCCAGGGTGAACGGCCGGCTCGTCCCGCTCGACTCACCGTTGGAGAACGGTGATGTCGTCGAGGTGCTCACCTCGAAGTCGGAGGCCGCAGGGCCGAGCCGGGACTGGATGACGTTCGTCAAGAGCCCGCGCGCGCGGAACAAGATCCGGCAGTGGTTCTCCAAGGAGCGTCGCGAGGAGGCGATCGAGCACGGCAAGGTCGCCATCGCGAAGGCGATGCGCAAGCAGAACCTGCCGATCCAGCGCTTGCTCACCCACGAGGCGATGGTCACGCTCGCCAACGAGATGCGCTTCGCCGACGTCTCCTCGCTGTACGCGGCGATCGGCGAGGGCCAGGCGTCGGCGGCGACCGTCGTGCACCGCCTGGTGCAGTCCATGGGCGGCGAGGGCGGGACCGAGGAGGACGTCGCGGAGACCGCCCGCCCCGGCCGTCAGCCGCGGGTCCACACCGGCGACGCAGGCGTGGTCGTCAAGGGCGTGACCGATGTGTGGGTGAAGCTCGCCAAGTGCTGCACGCCGGTGCCCGGGGACGACATCGTCGGGTTCATCACCCGCGGCGCCGGGGTCAGTGTGCACCGGGTCGACTGCGGCAACGTCGAGGGCCTGCGGGCGCAGCCGGAGCGCCTGGTCGACGTCGAGTGGGACGTCGGCCCGAACACGCTCTTCCTCGTGCAGATCCAGGTCGAGGCGCTGGACCGCTCGCGCCTGCTGTCGGACGTGACGCGGGTCCTCTCGGACCACCACGTGAACATCCTGTCGGCCTCGGTCTCGACCAGCCGAGACCGAGTGGCGATCTCGCGCTTCATCTTCGAGATGGCCGACCCGGCGCACCTCAACTCCGTCCTCGCCGCCGTGCGCAAGGTCGACGGGGTCTTCGACGTCTACCGGATCACGGGGTCACGGGCGGCCGAGGTGGCCAGCCGCGCCTGACCGGCCCGCAGTCTCCGGGCCGCGTTCGCCGGCGCCGCGTGGGACGCCCACGCCTGCGGACGCGGAAGGGCGGGCCGTGACGGCCCGCCC
>JAEZBT010000029.1 GCA_023426865.1 Actinomycetes bacterium | reverse complement strand
CCCCCGCGCGGGTGGGGCGGCGCGGTTTTGGGGGGGGGGGCCCCTCGTGTGATCGGGCGATCAGGCCTTGTCGGCCTCGTCGGTGGCCGGCGCCTCGTCGGCGACGACCTCCTCGGCGGGGGCCTCGGTGGCCTCCTCGACCACCGGCTCCTCCGCGGCCTTCTCGGCCTTCTCGGCCTTCTTCGGCTCGGCCTTCTTGGTGGCGGCGCGCTTCGTGGCCTTCTCGGCCTCGCGGACCGTCGCCTGCTTCGGGCTGACCGGCTCCTGCACCAGCTCGATGACCGCCATGGGGGCGTTGTCGCCCTTGCGCGGACCGATCTTGGTGATGCGGGTGTAGCCGCCGTTGCGCTCGGCCATCATCGGCGCGATCTCGGTGAACAGCTCGTGCACGACGCTCTTGTCGCGCACGACCGTCAGCACGCGGCGACGCGCGTGCAGGTCGCCGCGCTTGGCGAACGTGATGAGCCGCTCAGCGAGCGGGCGCAGCCGCTTCGCACGCGTCTCCGTCGTGGTGATGCGCCGGTGCTCGAACAGGCTCGTCGCCAGGTTGGCGAGCATGAGCCGCTCGTGCGCCGGGCCGCCGCCGAGCCGCGGACCCTTGGGTGGGGTGGGCATCTTTCAACTCCTCGTGCAGGTCGGGGAGCCGGTCGCGAGCGGCCGGCTCGCGGGCTCAGGCCAGCTCGTCGTCGGTGTAGTCCGCGTCGTCGTAGTAGGCGGACGGGTCGTACTCCAGGGGGCTGTCCTTGAGGTTCAGCCCCAGCCCGGCCAGCTTCTCCTTGACCTCGGTGATCGACTTGGCACCGAAGTTGCGGATGTCCAGGAGGTCGGCCTCGCTGCGGGCGACGAGCTCGCCCACCGTGTGGATGCCCTCACGCTTGAGGCAGTTGTAGGACCGGATGGTCAGCTGCAGCTCCTCGATCGGCAGGGCGAGGTCCGCCGCCAGGGCGGCGTCGGTCGGCGACGGGCCGATCTCGATGCCCTCGGCCTCGACGTTGAGCTCACGGGCCAGGCCGAACAGCTCGACGAGGGTCTTGCCTGCGGACGCGAGCGCGTCGCGCGGGCTGATCGCGGACTTGGTCTCGACGTCGACGATGAGCTTGTCGAAGTCGGTGCGCTGCTCGACGCGGGTGGCCTCGACCTTGTAGGTCACCTTGAGGACCGGCGAGTAGATCGAGTCGACCGGGATGCGGCCGATCTCGGCGTCGTAGGCCTTGTTCTGCTGCGCGGAGACGTAGCCGCGGCCGCGCTCGACGGTGAGCTCGATCTCGAGCTTGCCCTTGCCGTTCAGCGTGGCGATGTGCAGGTCGGGGTTGTGCACCTCGACGCCGGCCGGCGGGGTGATGTCCGCGGCGGTGACGGTGCCCGGGCCCTGCTTGCGCAGGTACATCACGACCGGCTCGTCGTTCTCGGAGGAGACGACCAGGTCCTTGATGTTCAAGATGATCTCGGTGACGTCCTCCTTGACGCCCGGGATCGTCGAGAACTCGTGGAGCACGCCGTCGATGCGGATCGACGTGACGGCCGCGCCGGGGATCGACGAGAGCAGGGTGCGGCGCAGCGAGTTGCCGAGCGTGTAGCCGAAGCCCGGCTCGAGCGGCTCGATGACGAACCGGGAGCGGTTCTCGGTGACGACCTCTTCGGTCAGGGTGGGGCGCTGTGCGATGAGCACGGGTGGTGTCCTCTCGGTGTGCGTCCGCCATATGACGCATCACTGCCTGCCGGGACTCGGTCCACCCGGCAGGGTCCTGCGGTGGCTGCGACGGTACCCGGCCGGTCTCGCGACGGGCCGGGCACCCTCACGGGGTCAGACGCGGCGCCGCTTCGGCGGACGGCAGCCGTTGTGGGCCTGGGGCGTGACGTCCTGGATCGAGCCGACCTCGAGGCCGGTCGCCTGGAGCGAGCGGATCGCGGCCTCACGACCGGAGCCCGGGCCCTTGACGAGCACGTCGACCTTCTTCATGCCGTGCTCCTGGGCACGACGCGCGGCGGCCTCGGCGGCGAGCTGGGCGGCGAAGGGCGTCGACTTGCGCGAGCCCTTGTAGCCGACCTGGCCCGAGGAGGCCCACGCGATCACGGCGCCCGAGGGGTCGGTGATCGAGACGATCGTGTTGTTGAACGTGCTCTTGATGTGGGCGACGCCCACGGCGATGTTCTTCTTCTCCTTGCGCCGCGGCTTGCGGGCGCCGGAGGTGCGGGTCTTGGGAGGCATGGGAGTCCTTGTTCAGTCTCGGCGGGGTGGCGGGAGCCCGGTGGGCTACTTCCGGGCCTTCTTCTTGCCGGCCACGGTGCGCTTCGGGCCCTTGCGGGTGCGCGCGTTCGTCTTGGTCCGCTGACCGCGCACCGGCAGGCCGCGACGGTGCCGCAGACCCTGGTAGCTGCCGATCTCGACCTTGCGACGGATGTCCGCGGCGACCTCGCGCCGCAGGTCGCCCTCGAGCTTGTAGTTGCCCTCGAGGTGGTCACGCAGTGCGACCAGCTCGGCGTCACCGAGATCGCGGACCCGCATGTCGGGGTTCACGCCGGTCGCCGCGAGGGTCTGCTGGGCGCGCGTGCGCCCCACGCCGTAGATGTAGGTGAGCGCCACCTCGATGCGCTTGTCGCGCGGGAGGTCGACGCCGACGAGACGTGCCATCGTCGTGCTCCTGTACTGCCGTCGGAGGTCCTCCGCACGTCGTCCCGC
>JAEZBT010000026.1 GCA_023426865.1 Actinomycetes bacterium | reverse complement strand
GCCGGGCGCGGGGGGGGGGGGGGGGGGGGGCGGGGGGGGGCCCCCCCCCCCCCCCCCACCACCTGGTCGGTGTCAGTCGAGGTCGAGCACCAGGCTCGGGATGTCGATGCGCTCGGTGATCATCTCGTTCGCCAGCATGAAGTCCTGGGTGGCCTCCATGGCGGCGAGGTCGGCATCGGTCACCTCCCAGCCGAAGTCGTACATGGGGTACATCTCGCGGACGGCCTCGACGGGCAGGCCGGTCTCGGCGGCCGTCATCTCGATCACCTCGTCGGGGTTCTCGTCCATGTAGGCGAGCACGGCGCGGTGCGCATCGACGAAGGTCCGGACGACGTCCGGGTGCTCGTCGGCGAAGGTCCGGCTGGTCGCGACCACGATCGTCGCACCGACGAGGTCGGTGCCGTCGGTGACCTTCGTGAAGCCGTCCGCAAGCATCGTGGCGGCGGCCGGGCCGGCGAGGAGCGCGACGTCGACGCTCCCTCCGGCGAGCGCCGCCTGGGCGTCCGGGATCTTCATGTCGACGAGGTTCACGTCGTCGGCCGTCAGGCCGCCGCTGGCCAGGTAGGCGAGCAGCAGCTCGTGCAGGATCGTGCCCTTCGGGCCGGCGACGGTGCGGCCGGCGAGCTCGGCGGGCGTGGTCGGGCCGTCAGGTCCCGTGACGAGCATGAAGGCCTCGGGGGAGCGGCTGTACGTGTCGACGATGGCGATGTCCGCACCGTTCGCCGCGGACATGATCACCGAGGTGGCGCCCACCGCGAAGAGGAACTGGATGTCGCCGGAGGCCAGCGCGGCGGTCTGCTCCGGACCGGTCGTCAGCTCGGAGTAGGTCACCTCGACGCCGCCACCGAACGCCTCGGCGAGGGCGCCGATCTCGCGCTCGACGATCGAGGGCACGTTGAGCGGCGCCGTGACGTAGGTGACGGCGACCTCGTCGATGCTCGGCTCGGCGGTGGCCGGGCTCGCGGCGGGAGCCTCCGCCTCGGCAGCACCGCCGTCGGCGGTGCACCCCGCGAGCGTGGCGGCGGCGAGTGCGAGCGCGGCGACCAGCGCCGACGGTGTCCTTCTCATGGTTCTTCCCTCTGGGTCGTCGAGCGAATCGCTCGGGCGAGCACGTGGTCCGGCTCGCGGGTGCGCGGTCCCGGGGCCCGGGTCACGGTGTGGTCGGCGGCGATCCGGCCGCCGCTCAGGACGACGACGCGGTCGCCCAGGTAGAGGGCCTCGTCGAGGCTGTGGGTGACGAGCAGGACGTTCATGCCGGTCGTGCGGCGCACGTCGAGCACCAGGTCCTGCATCTCCCCGCGGGTGCGCTCGTCGAGCGCCGCGAAGGGCTCGTCCATGAGCACGAGCGCGGGACCGTTGGCGAGAGCGCGGGCGAGCGCCACGCGGTGCTGCATCCCGCCGGAGAGCTGGTGGGGGAGCGCGTCCTCGAACCCGGCGAGGCCGGTGAGGCCGAGCAGACGGGTGCTGTCGCAGCGTCCGCGCCGCTGCCCGAGGGCCACGTTCTGGGCCGCCGTGAGCCACGGCATCAGGCGCGGATCCTGGAAGACCATGCCCGTGCGGCCGGTCCCGCGGATGCGAACCGTGCCGGCGTCGGGCCGTTCCATGCCGGCGACGAGCCGCAGGAGCGTCGTCTTGCCGCAGCCGCTCGGCCCGACGACGACGGTGATCCCGTCGCGCTGGACGAGGTCGAGCCCCGTGAGCACAGGGACCGGCCGACCGGCCACCTGGTAGGCCTTGTGCAGGCCGACGACCTCAGCGCCAGCTGTCATCGATCCCCCAGTGGAGGTGACGACGGACCACGCGGGCGAAGAGGCGGTCCGTGGCCAGGCCGACCAGCCCGATCGCGACGACGCCCACGATCACGCGGTCCGGGCGCGACATGTTGCCCGCGTCGACGATGAGGGCGCCGAGCCCGGCGGCCGCGGCGAACATCTCGGCCCCGACGAGGGCCCGCCAGGCGTAGCCGAGGCTGATCCGCATGCCCACGAGGACGTCGGGCAGGGCGTGGGGGAGCCGGATGAGCAGGAAGGTGCGCGCCCGCGACAGGTGCAGCGAGGTGCCGACGTCGAGGAGTTCCTGCCCGCAGGACCGCAGACCCTTGGTGATGCTCATCGACATCGGGAAGAACGCGGTCAGCACGATGACGATGAGCTTGGGGCTCTCGCCGATGCCGAACCACAGGATGAGCAGCGGTATGAGCGCGAGCGGCGGAACGTTCTTGAGGAAGTCCAGCGCGGGGGCGAGGTAGGCGTACACGCGCGGGGCGACCAGGGCGAGGACGGCGACGGCGAACGCGAGGGCGAACGCCAGGGCGAAGCCCCCGCCGACGCGGCCGAGGCTCGTCACCACGTGTCGGCCTAGTTCGCCGGAGGTCGTCATCGCCACCGCGCTCGTCCACACCCGGTCCGGCGAGGGGAGCACGTAGGCGCTCTTGAGCCGCAGCGCGCACACCAGCCACCACAGCCCGACGACGACGCCGGCCGCCACGAAGCCGTGCCTCGTGCCCGCCACGGCACGCCAGATGCGCACCGTGACCCGCGGGGACGCCTCGGGCGACGCGGGCGCGAGCGAAGTCCCCGGCTTCCCGGGGGACGGGGGCTGCGTGGTCGCGGCCGGGTCCGGGGTGTGCGTGCCCGGCTCGATGGTGGTGGTCATGGCGCCGCCGGCAGGGCGATCTTGTCCAGGATCCCGGACAGGTGGGCGATGGTGATGCCGTAGTTCGTGATCGGCACCCCGTGGTCGCGGGCCTCCTCGATCCGGGAGAGCACGTGGCGGCGGTTGAACATGCACCCGCCGCAGTGGATGACCAGGTCGTACGAACCCAGGTCCACCAGCAGGTCGGGGCCGGCGACGACGTCGACGTGCAGCGTGTCCCCGAAGCGGCGGCGCAGGAGCGCTGGGATCTTGACCCGCCCGATGTCCTCCTCCAGCGGCGCGTGCGTGCACGACTCCGCGATGAGGACGCGGGACGTCCCCGTCAGCCGGTCGATCCCCGCGGCGCCCTCGACGAACGCGCCGATGTCGCCCTTGTAGCTCGCGAAGAGCACCGAGAACGACGTCAGGAGGCTCTCCGCCGGCTTCTTCGCGTGCACGACGGGAAAGACCTGCGAGTCGGTGATGATGAGCGACGGCGGCCTGCTCAGCGCCGCGAGCGTCTCGTCGAGCCTGTCCGTGGTGCAGCTCATCACCAGGCACTTCTTGTCCAGGAGGTCGCGCAGGGTCTGCACCTGCGGCAGGATCAGGCGGCCCTTTGGCGCCTGGATGTCCTGGGGCATGACGAGGAGCACGAGGTCGCCGGGCTGCGCGAGCGCACCGGTGATGCTCACGGGCTCGTCGTCGGGCAGGGAGCGGATGATCGCCTCGCGCACCTCGGCGACGTTCTCGCCGGTCCGGGCGCTCACCACGATCGTCCGGACGCCGAAGCGGCGCTCGACCTCCGCGGCGATCGCGTCGGCGTCGGCGAGCTCGTCGGCCTTGTTCACGATGCCGACGACCGGGACGCCTCGCCGCAGCAGGTCCTCGATCCACTCCGTCTCGACGTCCGGCTGCGCCGCGAAGACCACGAGCGCGACGTCGGTCTTGCGGGTCGCGTCGCGGGTGCGGTCCACGCGCAGGTGGCCGAGCGCGCCGTCGTCGTCGACGCCGGCCGTGTCGATGAAGACGACCGGACCGATGCCGTGGATCTCCATGGCCTTGTAGACGGGGTCGGTGGTCGTGCCGGCGACGTCGGAGACGACGGCCACCGACTGCCCGGTGACCGCGTTGACCAGCGAGGACTTGCCGACGTTCCGCTTGCCGTACAGGCCGATGTGCACGCGGTTCGCCCGTGGGGTGTCGAGCAGGCTCATCGCGCCACCTCCGGGTGGTCGCCCCGGTCGACGACGATGTCGTACCCGATGCGGGCCAGCGACGTGCGCGCGGCCTCCGTCATCTCCGCGACGTCCCCGCTGACCGGCTTGTTGTCGTAGATCAGGTACTTCGCCCGCAGGTCCGTCGGGCCGAGGTTGAGCATGATGACGTTCGCGCCGGCCAGGATCCCCGCCTCGCGGCCACCGGTCCGCGCGGTCCCGAGCGCCGTCGTGGAGGGCAGCAGGACCGTCGGGAGCATGAGGCGGATGAGGCTGAGCAGGAAGAGAGTCAGGTCGACGTCGCCCGCCGGCTGGTCGTGGAACGGCGTGCTGTGCTGGGGGAGGAACGGTCCGATGCCCACCATGTGGGGCCGGAACTCGGCGAGGAACGCCAGGTCCTGGGCGAGGTGCCGCATCGTCTGGAACGGGGAGCCGACCATGAAGCCGGCGCCGGTCTGGAAGCCGAGCTCCTTGAGGGTCCGCAGGCACCCCATGCGGGCGGCGAGCGTCTGGCCCTCGGGGTGCAGACGCGCGTAGTGGTCGGCCGTGGCGGTCTCGTGCCGGAGCAGGAACCGGTTGGCCCCGGCCTCGGAGAAGGACCGGTAGGCCGCCGGACCCCGTTCGCCGATCGACAGCGTGATCGCGCAGTCGGGGTACCGCGCACGGATCCGGCGGACGACGTCGGTCAGGACCTCGGTGGTGTACCGGGCGTCCTCGCCGCTCTGCAGCACGAACGTGCGGTAGCCGAGCGCGTGGCCCGCGGCGCAGCAGGCGAGGATCTGCTCCGCGTCGAGGCGGTAGCGGTCGGTCTCGCGGTTGCTCCTGCGGATGCCGCAGTACAGGCAGTCCTGGCGGCAGTGGTTCGAGAACTCGATCAGGCCGCGCACGAACACGCGGTTGCCGAAGTGCTCGTGCGCGACGGCGACGGCGGCCTGGCGCGCGTACTCGCGGTCGGCGTCGCCCGCGGTCGTGATCAGCGCCTCGAGGTCGTCGACGGGGAGCCGGCCCTCGGCCGAGAGGCGGTCGACGAGCGCGCGGACCCCGCCGGTGCGGCGTCGCTCAGTCGTCTGGGGGAGTGGCAAGGGGGGCTCCTGGCGCGGTCCGGGACATGAGTGACCGCACCTGGACCCCGGGGAGCTTGCCCAGCTTGCCCGTGAGCGCGGAGACGCGCTCGACGGAGGTGTCGACGACGACGGTGATGACGTTCACACCCCGAGCGGGGTGGGGGAGCCCGAGACGCCCGATGATCTCGTCGCCGAACTGCGTGAGCAGGTCATTGACGTGATCGACCGGGGCGACGGCGCGCTCCACGATGATCGACACCACACCAAGTCTCTTCTCCACCGGACACTCCCGTGAATCAGATGTGGTCTGGATTGACGTGTCCGATGCTCCCAGCGCGATCGGGCCCGCCCCCCGGACATTTGTCCCCGGTGCGGTGCCTTGTGGTCACGCTGGTTGCCTGTATAGCGTGCTGGTCATGCGTATAGCGGCATCGGGCGAGCGATCCGAGGCCGACCTGACCGCGCGCGCCCGCATCCGCGACGCCGCCGTCGCCTGCTTCGCGGAAGCCGGCTTCGAGGCGCCCTTCCGCACGATCGCGGCCCGTGCGGGCGTCTCACCCGGGCTCATCACCCACCACTTCGGGTCCAAGGCGGCCCTGCGCAGGGAGTGCGACGCGGAGGTCTTCCGGCGCTACCACGCGCTGAAGACCGACACGCTCGACGACCCGGGCGCGGATCTGTTGGAGCGCCTCGCGCGCCCCGGCGACGCCGCGCTGGTCACGGTCTACATGCTCCGTGCCCTCCAGGGCGGAGGGACCGCCGCCCGCGACTTCTTCGAGAGCCTGGTCGACCAGGTGCGCCAGGTCACGGCGGAGAGCGTCGAGGCCGGGCTGGTGCGACCGTCGCGGGACGAGGAGGCGCGGGCCCGCTACCTGACGGCGCACTCCATGGGCGCGATGCTCGTGCACTTCCTGCTCGACCCCGGTCGGTCGCCCGACGACTTCGTCGCCTCGATGCTCACCCGCGAGCGCGGACAGGCGCTGCCGATCCTCGAGCTCTACACCGAGGGACTGTTCGTCGACCGCCGCATGCTCGACGAGTACCTCATGTACGGGGGGTACCCGCCGGGCGAGGGGGCGCCGGCCGACGCCGGCGCCGCTGGCCCGACCGCCTGAGCCCGTGCTCCTCGCGGTCCGCGACCCACACCCGTGCACGATCCCACCACCCTTGAAGGAACTGCCATGCCTGCACACGAGATGGCCGTCGAGGTCTCCGGCCTCACGAAGAGCTTCGGCAACGTACGCGCCCTGCGCGGCCTCGACCTCACGGTTCCGACCGGCGAGGTCACGGGCTTCCTCGGCCCCAACGGGTCGGGGAAGTCCACGACGATCCGCATCCTGCTGGGTCTCCTGCGCGCCGACGGCGGCAACGCGACCGTCCTCGGCGGCGACCCCTGGATCGACGCCGTGCGCCTGCACCGCTCGATCGCGTACGTCCCCGGCGACGTGACGCTCTGGCCCAACCTCACCGGAGGCGAGGCGATCGACATCCTCGCCCGCCTGTCGGGGCCCCTCGACCCGGCCCGCAAGGCCCTGATGCTCGAGCGATTCGAGCTCGACCCGACGAAGAAGGGCCGCACGTACTCCAAGGGCAACCGGCAGAAGGTCGCACTCGTGGCGGCCCTCGCCTCCGAGGCCGAGCTGCTGCTCCTCGACGAACCGACGTCGGGCCTGGACCCGCTCATGGAGGCCGCCTTCACCGAGTCGATCCGCGAGGTGAAGGCCGCCGGACGCTCGGTCCTGCTCTCGAGCCACATCTTCGCCGAGGTGGAGAAACTGGCCGACCGGGTGACCATCATCCGCGAGGGGCTCACCGTCGAGTCGGGGACCATCGCCGAGCTGCGGCACCTCACCCGCTCGCAGCTGACCGTCGTGCTGCCGCGCGGCGTCGACGGCCTCGCCCGCGTGCCAGGCCTCCACGACCTCCAGGCCGTCGACGGGCACGTGACCTTCGCCGTCGACGACGACGCGCTGCCGGGGGTCCTCGCCGAGGTCGCCCGGCTCGAGCCGATCTCGATCGTCGCCAACCCGCCCTCGCTCGAGGAGCTGTTCCTGCGGCACTACGGCGACGAGCTCGCCGCCCTGACGAACGGGGGCCAGAAGTGACCGCCACGCTCACGGCGCCGCGGGTCGCCCCGGCGCGGACGGGCGCGCCCGCGGACGCCCTGGCCGGCCTCGGCACGATGGTGCGCCTGGTGGTGCGCCGCAACCGCGTACGCCTCGGTGTGTGGGTCGTGGTCCTGGTCGGCATGCTCGCCTACGTAGCGTCGTACTACCAGCAGATCTTCCCGACGCAGACCTCGCTCGACGAGTTCGCGGCGCTGTCGGACACGCCGGGGATCCGGGCGCTCACCGGCCTCTCGCCGGCGGCCGACACGCTCGGCGGGGCCGTGTGGACCAAGTCCTGGATGACGATCGCGCTGTCGCTCGCGATCGGTGTCGTGTTCCTGGTGGTGCGCAACGGCCGCGCGGACGAGGAGGCCGGGCGCACGGAGCTGCTGCGGTCGCGGATGCTCGGCGTCCACGCCTACGGCGTCGCGTCGTGGCTGGTCAACGGGGTGCTGTGCGCCGTCGTCGGGCTAGGGGTGGCACTGGTCTCGATGGGCAACGGGCTCGACCCCGCCGGGACGGGCGTGGCGGGCTCGCTCGTGCTCGGGGCCTCGGCGACCGGAGTGGGTCTCGTCGGCCTGGGTATCGGGGCTCTCGCGGGCCAGGTCGCGACGACGTCGCGGGGGGCCAACGCCCTGGCGTCGGGTGTCATCGTCGGCTGCTACGTGCTGCGCATGATCGGCGACCTCGGCGACGGGACGCTGACCTGGGCGTCGCCCATCGGCTGGGGTCAGGAGATGCAGCCCTTCGGGGCCAACAGGTGGTGGCCGTTCGCGCTGCTCGTGCTGGCGTCCGCGGCGCTCCTGGCCGTCGCCGCCGTGCTGGAGGCGCGGCGCGACCTCGGCGCCGGCCTCCTGCCGGAGCGAGCGGGGCGTCCGGGAGCCCCAAAGCGCTACACGTCGCCGCTCGGCCTCGGCCTGCGGCTGCAGCGCGGCCCGGTCATCGGCTGGTCGGTCACGGTGATCCTGTGCGGCCTGCTCTTCGGCTCGATCATCGAGGCGATGAACGAGCTCATCGCCGACGCGGAGGCGGGGCCGGCGCAGGACTTCCTGCGCGGGTCGGGCGTCGACGCCCTGCTCGCGATGCTCGCCTCGATGATCGGCCTCGTCACGGCGGTGTTCGCGACCCAGTCTGCGATGTCGCTGCGCACCGACGAGGCGAACGGGATCATCGAGCCGCAGCTCGCCGGGGCGCTCTCCCGACGCCGCTGGGCGTGGCAGCGGCTGGCGATCCCGATCGTCGGGTCGGCGCTGCTTCTCGTCGTCGGCGGCGCGATCCTCGGCGCGGTGCACGGGTCGGTGACGGACGAGCCGTCGGCGGTCGGCACCCTGGCCGGAGCAGCGCTGGCCTATTGGCCCGCGGTGATGGTGCTGGTGGGCGTGGCGGCGGCGCTGTTCGGCTGGCTGCCGCGCCTGGCGATCCCGCTGACGTGGGGCGTGATGGCCGCGATGTGGTTCGCCACCATGCTCGGCGAGGTCTTCGGCGTCCCGCAGTGGCTGCTCGACGGCCTGCCGTTCTCCGCGGTGCCGTACGCGCCCCTGGAGGAGATGTCCTGGACGCCGCTGGTCGTGCTCGCGCTCGTCGCGGGTGCGCTGGCGTGGTCGGGCGTCGAGCGGTTCGCGCGCCGGGACGTCCAGCCCGGCTGAGCGCGGGGG
>JAEZBT010000433.1 GCA_023426865.1 Actinomycetes bacterium | reverse complement strand
GGCCCCGGGGATCTCCCCGGGGCCCTCGTTCGTCGGTCGTGGTGTCAGCGGCCGTCGAAGGCGGCCTTCACCTCGGCGGGGATCCGGCCCCGGTCGCTGACCGTGTAGCCGTTGGCGCGCGCCCACTCGCGGATCTCGGTGTTCTTGCCACCGGCCGACCGCGGCGTGCCACCACGGCGGGCACCCGCGCCGCGCGACCGGCCGCCGACGCGGCGGGCGTGACCGACCCACGGGGCGAACGCGTCACGCAGGGCGGCGGCATTCTTGGCGCTGAGGTCGATCTCGTACGCGACGCCATCGAGCGCGAATGTCACGGTCTCCTCCGCGGCGCCACCGTCGACGTCGTCGAGGAGCACGACCTGAACCTTCTGTGCCATCGCTGTCTTCTTCCGTCTGGGGGGAAATGCGCGTGGCGGTGCCTTGTCGAGCGCACCGTCAGTTGCACGCTACCGCACGGGTGGCCTAACGACTGACTCGTGCGCGATGCTATTCCGCGCGCTTTTCCGCCTCGGCGCCTCCATCGCGGCAATGGCGTCCCGTTCACGTCGGTCGGCACGCACGATGGCGCGCATCGCGAACCAGAAGAGCAGGCCGACACCGACGGACGGGACGAGCGCCGCCAGCGCGTCGGTGAGGGAGGGCACGAGGCGATCCTACGTCGCCGCGCGAGGGGGTACGTACGCCGCTCAGCGCCCGGGCCGGACCAGCGGGAACAGGATCGTCTCGCGGATTCCCAGTCCGGTCAGCGCCATGAGCAGCCGGTCGATCCCCATCCCCATTCCGCCGGACGGCGGCATCGCGTGCTCCATCGCGGCGAGGAAATCCTCGTCGAGCCGCATCGCCTCGTCGTCGCCGACCGCGGCCATGCGCGCCTGCTGCTCGAATCGCTCGCGCTGCACCACGGGGTCGACGAGCTCGGAATAGGCCGTCGCGAGCTCGAATCCGCGCACGTACAGGTCCCACTTCTCGACGACGCCCGGAACGCTCCTATGGTCACGTGTCAACGGGCTCGTCTCGACCGGGAAGTCGCGCACGAACGTGGGTGCGTGCAGCGTCCGCCCGATGTGGTGCTCCCACAGCTCCTCGACGAGCTTGCCGTGGTTCTGCCGCTTCGGGTCGACCTCGATGTCGAAGCGCTCGACCAGCGCGAGGAGGTGCTCGACGCCCGTCGACGGCGTGATCTCCTCGCCGAGCGCTGCGGACAGCGACGGGTAGAGCTCGAGGCTGGCCCACTGCCCGCCCAGCTCGTACTCCTCGCCGCCCGGCAGGGTGACGAGGGTGGTGCCCAGGGCCTCCTGGGCGGCGGTCTGCACGAGGTCCTGGGTCAGGGCGGCCATGGTGTCGTAGTCGCCGTAGGCCTCGTAGGCCTCGAGCATCGCGAACTCCGGCGAGTGCGACCAGTCAGCACCCTCGTTGCGGAAGTTCCGGTTGATCTCGAAGACCCGCTCCACCCCGCCGACCACGGCACGCTTGAGGAACAGCTCCGGCGCGATCCGCAGGAACAGGTCGATGTCGAACGCGTTCATGTGCGTGACGAACGGCCGGGCCGCCGCGCCGCCGTGCTGCGTCTGCAGCATCGGGGTCTCGACCTCGACGTAGTCGCGCCGGTGGAAGTTCTCGCGCAGCGAGCGCATGACGGCGGCGCGCGTCCGCACGGCGTCGCGCGCGGCGGGCCGCACGATGAGGTCGACGTACCGCTGCCGGACGCGCGCCTCCTCCGACAACGGCTTGTGCAGGACCGGCAGGGGGCGCAGGGCCTTGGCGGCGAGCGCCCAGTCGTCCGCGAAGACGCTCAGCTCGCCGCGCCGGGAGCTGATGACGCGCCCGCGGGCGAACAGGTGGTCGCCCAGGTCGACGTCGGCCTTGAAGGCGTCGAGCGATGCCTCCCCCACCACCGCCTGGCTGAGCATGACCTGCAGGCGACGGCCCTCGCCGTCCTGCACCGTCGCGAAGCAGAGCTTGCCGGTGTTGCGCAGGAAGACCACACGCCCGGCAACGCCGACGACGGTGTCGGTCTCCTCCCCCGCGGCGAGGTCGCCGTGGGCGTCGCGCACCTGCGCGATGGAGTGGGTGGTGGGCACACCGACGGGGTAGGGCGCACGCCCCTCGGCCAGCATCCGGTCGCGCTTGGCCCGGCGCACGCGCATCTGCTCGGGGACGTCGTCCGGGTCGTGCTCGCCGTGGGGGTGCGCGCCGGGCACCGGGTCCGTGCTGCTGGTCACCGGGGAATCGTAGTGGCCGCGGGGTCGAGGTCGAGGGCGACGTCCAGCTGGGGCGAGGAGTGCGTGAGCGCGCCGACGGACAGGTAGTCGACGCCCGTCGCGGCGACCTCGGCCGCGGTGGCCAGCGTGAGACCACCCGTGGCCTCGAGCTCGACGGGGCCGGTCGCCGGCTCCCGCGCCCGCACGGCGGCGACCACCTCGGCGAGCACGGTCGGCGGCATGTTGTCGAGCAGCAGGAACGTGGCGCCGGCGTCGAGGGCCGTCATCGCCTGCTCGAGCGTGTCGGCCTCGACCTGGACCGGGACGTCGGGGAAGGCGCGGTGCACGGCCGTGACCGCCTCGGCCACGCCGCCGGCCGCCACGACGTGGTTGTCCTTGACCATCGCGACGTCGTACAGGCCCATGCGCTTGTTGGTGCCGCCGCCGCAGCGCACGGCGTACTTGTCGAGGGCGCGCAGACCTGGCGTGGTCTTGCGGGTGTCGAGCACCCGGGCCCCGGTGCCGGCGAGCGCGTCTGCCCAGCGGCGGGTGTGCGTCGCGATGCCGGACGCGTGCGAGACCAGGTTGAGCAGGGTCCGCTCGGCCACGAGCAGCACGCGCACGGGCCCGCGCAGGACGGCGAGCAGGTCCCCGGCTCGCACGCGCGAGCCCTCGGCGACGACGGGCTCGAGCTCGGGGGCGCCCGAGCCGTCGAGCGCGTCGGCCGAGGGGCGTGTGGGGGTAGCGACGCCCGACGCGCGTGAGGCGAGGTTGAGCAGCGTGCGCTCCGCGACGAGCAGGAG
>JAEZBT010000364.1 GCA_023426865.1 Actinomycetes bacterium | reverse complement strand
CGGCGGAGCTGCTCGCCGCGGTCGTGGCCCGCGTGCCCGGCGCGGCTGCCGTGGAGGACCCGACAGTGGCGCGCTCCGGGGCGAGCGTGACGGACGACGAGCTCGCGGGCGTCGTCGTGGACCTGGGGCCGGACGGCGACGACCAGGCGTTGCTCGCGGCCGCGCAGTCCTGCGGGCGGCTGCGCGAGTTCACGCCGGTGGTGCCGACGCTCGCCGAGATCTTCCGGGAGGCCGTGCGATGAGCGCCCGAGCCTGGTCCACGGTCCGCGTCGTCGCCGGTCGGGAGATCGCGGTCAAGCTCCGGGACAAGGCGTTCCTGTGGACGACGGCGTTCATGCTGTTGCTGGTCACCGCCGCCACGGTGCTCCCGGTCCTGCTCAGCCAGCGGGTGCCGGACCTGCGCGTGGCTGTGCAGGGCGATGCCGCCGAGCAGGTGATCGACCTGGCCGCCGAGCTCGGCGCCCAGGCGCAGGAAGAGCCGGCGGCCACGAGCCCGCTCGAGCTCATCACGGTGGGCGGACTGCCCTCGGCGGACGTCACGTGGGTCACGGTCGAGCCGGGCGTCGACATCGAACGGCTGCTCGACGACGGCGACGTCGCCGCCGCCCTGATCGGCACCGACCTCGACGGGCTGCGGCTCGTGGGCCAACGCGAGGTGTCGAGCGAGCTCGAGACGCTGGTCACCGCGGCGTCGAACGAGCTGCAGATGACGCAGGCGGCGCAGGAGGGTGGGCTCTCGCCCGAGCAGGTGGCGGCCGTCACCCAGCCGACGCCGCCGCGGGTCGAGCTCCTCGAGCCGCGCGACACGGGGACGATGCCGCCGGAGCTCCTGGCGCTGCTCTTCGCGTTCCTCTTCTACCTGAGCGTGCTCACCTTCGGGACGTCGATCGCCCAGAGCGTCGTGGAGGAGAAGCAGTCCCGCGTGGTGGAGCTGCTGGTCGCGGCGATCCCCGTGCGCTGGCTGCTGGCGGGCAAGGTGCTCGGCAACACGATCATGGCGGCCGGGCAGGTGGTCGTCATCGTCGGCGCGGGCCTGCTCGGCGCGGTCGCGGCGGGGCAGAGCGCGCTCGTCTCCCAGCTCGTCGGGTCGGCCGGGTGGTTCGTGCTGTTCTTCCTTCTCGGTTTCGTCATGCTGTCGTGCCTGTGGGCCGTGGGCGGCTCGCTCGCCTCGCGCGTGGAGGAGCTGAGCTCGACGACGGCGCTCATGCAGATCCTCGTCATCGTGCCCTTCTTCGCGGCTGTGCTGCCGATCGACGAGGGCACGCGCACGCTGCTGTCCTACGTGCCGTTCACCGCGCCGCTGCTCATGCCCGCGCGGATCGTGCTCGGCACGGCGGAGGCGTGGGAGCCTGCGGTGGCGGCCGTGGTCGTGCTCCTGACGTCGGCGGTCTTCGTGTGGCTGGGCGCGCGGCTGTACGCCGGGTCCGTGCTGCACACGTCCGGGCGGCTGAAGGCGACCCAGGCCTGGCGCGGGACGGACTGACGCCCATGACCGACGACGCCCCCACCGGCCCGCGGCCCGTCACCCTCGGCACCCCGCTCAGTCCCGGCGCCACCCGCGTGGTGCTGCTCGGCTCCGGCGAGCTCGGCAAGGAGGTGGCGATCGAGCTGCAGCGCCTCGGCGCGGAGGTGATCGCCGTCGACCGCTACGACCACGCGCCCGCGATGCAGGTCGCTCATCGTTCCCACGTCGTCGACATGCTCGAGGCCGATGCCCTGCGCGCCGTGCTCGCGGCGGAGGCGCCCGACGTCGTCGTGCCGGAGATCGAGGCGATCGCCACGGGCGTGCTGGCCGAGGTCGAGGCGGGCGGCGTGCGGGTGGTGCCGACGGCGCGCGCCACCCGGCTCACGATGGACCGGGAGGGCATCCGGCGGCTCGCCGCGGAGGAGCTGGGCCTGGCCACGTCGCCGTACCGGTTCGTCGAGTCCGAGGCCGAGCTGCGCTCCGCGGTCGACGCCGTCGGCCTGCCGTGCGTCGTCAAGCCGGTCATGTCGTCCTCGGGCAAGGGCCAGTCGGTGGTGCGGACCGCGGCCGACGTCGCGCGCGCCTGGCAGTACGCGCAGGCCGGGGGGCGGGTGGCCACCGCAGGCCGGGCCGTGCGGTGCATCGTCGAGGGCTTCGTCGAGTTCGACTCCGAGATCACCCTGCTCACCGTGCGGCACGTGGGCGGCACGGTGTTCTGCGAGCCGATCGGCCACGTGCAGGTGGACGGCGACTACCGCGAGTCGTGGCAGCCGGCCCCGCTGCCGGACGGCGTCCTGGCCGAGGCGCAGCGGGTGGCCCGGCTGGTCACCGACGCCCTCGGCGGCTGGGGCGTGTTCGGGGTCGAGCTGTTCGTCGTCGGGGACCGGGTGCTCTTCTCCGAGGTGTCGCCCCGCCCGCACGACACCGGCCTGGTCACGCTCGCGTCCCAGGACCTGTCGGAGTTCGCGCTGCACGCCCGGGCCGTGCTCGGCCTCCCGGTGCACGCCCCGCTGCGGCTCGGCGTGGGTGCGGGCGAGGACGCGGCCGCGTCCTGCGCAGTCCTGGCGCAGGGGGACGGCGTGCCGCGGTTCGTCGGGGTCGACGAGGCACTGGCGGTCCCGACGTCGCAGGTCCGGCTGTTCGGCAAGCCGCGGGTCGCGGGGCGGCGGCGCGTCGCGGTCACGGTGGCCCGGGGCGTCGACGTCGAGCAGGCG
>JAEZBT010000362.1 GCA_023426865.1 Actinomycetes bacterium | reverse complement strand
GCGGTGGACGCCGCCCAGGAGTTCGCCGCCGGCGCGGAGCGCACCAGGGGTCTGAGGGATGCGGCGTGGGCGGCGCAGCGGGCTGCCCACGAAGCGCGCCACGCCGACGAGCCCGCGGTCATGGAGGCCGCGCGCGCTGCGACGGCAGCGGCCGGCGCTGCGTTCCTCCACCCGCTGGCGACGGCGTCGCAGGTCACGCACGTCCTGGGTGCGGGCGCACACGCGGCTCGGGCGTTCGAGCTCGCTGCTGGTGGGGACTCCCGGATCGGGCGTGCCCACCTGGTCCGGGCCTGGGCGCTGGCCACGGCGCCCGTCGTCGACATCCTGCTCCGGTACCCCGCCGCGGCTGGCGGCGGCGGTCGGGTCGGCGAGCTGACCCGCGAGCTCGACGCACTGCTGCGCAGCCCCGAGCCGCCGTCGCACCCGCACCTGCTCGCTCCCGACGCCGTCACCTGGGCGCTGCAGGCGCTCACCGGGGTGCGTGCCTGGGCCGCCCTCGCGGCCGGGGGCGGCACCCTCATGATGGATCTCGGCGGGCGCGCCATCTCGCCATCGGGCGGGGTCAGGGGCGAGTTCCGTCTGACGGTGCGGGGCGCGTGGATGGTCCGGGCGGGCGACGCCGTCCTCGCCACGTCCGACGACACGCCGGACACCGTCGAGCCGGCGGCGGCCGCGCTGGTGGGTCCGCCGCTCACCGCCGTCGCGCTCAGCACCGACGGGCGCGCGCTGCGCGTCGACCTGGTCGACGGGACGAGCCTCGTGGTCGTGCCCTCGCCCAGGGGCGAGCTCGTGGCGGAGCGCTGGCGCCTCCTGCTGCCCGACGGCCTGGCGGTCGTCGCCGGTCCTGGCCCGCTCCTGCGGCTCCTGCCCGGCGACCCGTCGGATCCGAACAACCCCACGGAAGCGGGCACGCCCGACCCCGAGCGGTGAGACGCTGGCAGAGTCGCGGCCACCCGGGCCGCAGCACCTCGCGGAGCATCGGATGAACGTCGAGTACTTCCACGCGTCCAAGTACGGCAACGGCGCCAAGGTCGCCGAGGAGTTCAGGCAGCGGATGGCGACCCGCGGTGTCGCCGTGAACGTCCACCACATCAAGGACGTGAGCGCCAAGGCCCTGCCGCCCGCCGACCTGTACCTGTTCAGCGCACCGGGCCGGATGGGCAAGCCGATCGGCAGCATGCGTCGGTTCCTCAAGGGGATGGAGGCGCCCGCGGGTGCGCGCTACGCCATCCTCACCACCGAGGGTGCGCCGCAGCCCGACAAGAAGACCGGGCAGCTCCCCACCGAGGAGGAGCTCGCGAAGAGCCAGCGGGTCATCCCGATCATGAGCGAGCTGCTGCACGGCGCGGGCATGGTCGAGGTCGCGGCGGGCAAGGTCCTGGTCACAGGAATGAGGGGCCCGCTCGAGGAGGGCTGGCAGGCCAAGGTCGACGAGTTCGCCGACGCCATCCCCGTCTGACGTGGGCGGGCGCCGACACCCGCCCGGCGTCCGCTTCCCTACGGTCGCGTAGCCATGGCATGATGCGGCCGTGACCTCGTTCACCCTGATTATCGGCTAGCGCGCCCGGCCACCCGCCGAGCGCGCAGACCTCCCGTGACCTCGGGGGGTCTTTTTGTTGGTCCGGGCACACCCCGCCCGGCTGTCACCCAGCACGGCAGACCCCGTGACCCGGGCCGGCTCCCGGCCCCCTCCGCGAGACCACGAGAAGAGCACGCCAGTGGACACCTTCGACGTCTACGACACCACCCTGCGCGACGGCGCGCAGCAGGAGGGCATGAACCTGTCCGTCCAGGACAAGCTCCTCATCGCCCCCCTGCTCGACGAGCTGGGCGTCGGCTACATCGAGGGCGGCTGGCCGGGCGCCATCCCCAAGGACACCGAGTTCTTCAAGCGCGCCGCGAAGGAGCTCGACTTCCGGTACGCGGAGCTCGCGGCCTTCGGCTCGACGCGCAAGGCGGGCGCGAAGACACACGAGGACGCGCAGGTCCGCGCGCTGCTCGACTCCGAGGCGTCGGTGATCACGCTCGTCGCCAAGTCGGACATCCGGCACGTGGAGCGGGCCCTGAAGACCACCCCCGAGGAGAACCTCGCGATGATCCGCGACACGGTCTCCTACCTGCGCGGGGAGGGTCGGCGCGTGATCCTCGACGCCGAGCACTTCTTCGACGGCTTCCGCTACGACGCCGACTACGCGCTGCGCGCCGTCGTCGCCGCGTTCGACGCCGGAGCCGAGACCGTCTGCCTGTGCGACACCAACGGCGGCATGCTCCCCGACTGGGTGCACGACATCGTCGCCCGCGTGCGCGCGGAGGCGGACGGCCGGATCGGCATGCACGCGCACAACGACTCCGGGTGCGCGGTCGCGAACAGCCTCGCGGCCGTCGCGGCGGGCGCGACGCACGTCCAGGGCTGCGTCAACGGTTACGGGGAGCGCACCGGCAACGCCGACCTGGGGGCCGTCGTCGCGAACCTCCAGCTCAAGCTGGGCCACGACGTGCTCGCGGGCGGTGGCCTGCGCGACCTTACGCGGATCAGCCACGCGATCTCGGAGATCACGAACATCGCGCCGTTCGCGCGCCAGCCGTACGTCGGTGCGAGCGCGTTCGCGCACAAGGCGGGGTTGCACGCGTCCGCGATCAAGGTCGACCCGGACATGTACCAGCACACCGACCCGATCGCCGTCGGCAACGACATGCGGATGCTCATCTCGGACATGGCGGGGCGTGCGTCGATCGAGCTCAAGGGCCGCGAGCTGGGCTTCGACCTGGCCGGCCAGGGCGACCTGCTCACCCGCGTCACCACGCGCGTGAAGGACGCCGAAGCACAGGGCTACACCTACGACGCCGCCGACGCCTCCTTCGAGCTGCTCCTGCGCGAGGAGCTCGACGGCGCGCGGCCGTCGTTCTTCTGCACGGAGTCCTGGCGGGTGTTCGTCGAGACGACGCCGGGCAATCCGTCCGAGGCGAACGCCGAGGCGACGGTGAAGATGCACGTCGGCGGCGCGCGGATGCTCGCCACGGCCGAGGGGAACGGCCCGGTGAACGCGCTCGACGCCGCGCTGCGCAAGGCCGTCGCGCCGACCTATCCGGAGATCGACAGGTTCGAGCTCATCGACTTCAAGGTGCGGATCCTCGACACCGAGCAGGGCACCGACGCGGTGACGCGGGTGCTCGTCGAGACCATGGACACGGGCGCGGAGGCGACCTGGATGACGGTCGGGGTCGGCCCGAACATCATCGAGGCGTCGTGGGAGGCGCTCGTCGACTCGATCGTCTACGGCCTGCTGCGCGCGGGCGTTCCCAACCGTTCCGAGACGCCCGGCGGCGCCCACCCCGATCAGGACTAGCCTCGCCACACGCACCGTGTGGAGCGTTGTGGACCGACACGCTCGCGTGTCGCGTCCGGAACGCTCCACACCCGTGACGAAGGCTCCACACGGGTGGGGAACGCTCCACACAGGGATTGAGAGGACCGCATGCCCGAGCTCCGTTCCCGCACCGTCACCCACGGCCGCAACATGGCCGGCGCCCGCGCCCTGCTGCGCGCGACCGGTGTCGCGGACTCCGACATCGGCAAGCCGATCATCGCCGTGGCGAACTCGTTCACGGAGTTCGTGCCGGGGCACACGCACCTGGCGCCGGTGGGCCGCATCGTCAGTGAGGCGGTGCACGCGGCCGGGGGAGTGGCGCGCGAGTTCAACACGATCGCGGTCGACGACGGCATCGCGATGGGCCACGGCGGGATGCTCTACTCGCTGCCCAGCCGCGACCTCATCGCCGACTCCGTCGAGTACATGGTCAACGCGCACCGTGCCGACGCGCTCGTGTGCATCTCCAACTGCGACAAGATCACGCCCGGCATGCTCATGGCCGCGCTTCGCCTGAACATCCCCGCGGTGTTCGTCTCCGGCGGGCCGATGGAGGGCGGCCGGACGGTGCTGGTCGACGGCACGGTCCGCTCGCGGATGCACCTCATCGACGCGATGGCCGACGGCGTCTCGGAGTCCGTCAGCGACGCGGACCTCGCCCTCGTCGAGGCCAACGCGTGCCCCACCTGCGGCTCGTGCTCGGGCATGTTCACCGCGAACTCGATGAACTGCCTGCTCGAGGCCCTCGGCCTCGCCCTGCCCGGCAACGGCTCCGTGCTCGCCACCCACACCGCGCGTCGGGCCCTGTACGAGCGGGCGGGGGCGATGGCCGTCGAGCTGACCGAGCGTTGGTACACCCACGACGACGCGTCCGTGCTGCCGCGCAGTGTCGCCACGCGCGCGGCCTTCGAGAACGCGATGGCGCTCGACGTCGCGATGGGCGGCTCGACCAACACGGTGCTGCACATCCTCGCGGCGGCGCACGAGGCCGAGCTCGACTTCACGATGACCGACATCGACGCCATCTCGCGGCGGGTGCCGTGCCTGGCCAAGATCGCGCCCAACGGCACCTATCTCATGGAGGACGTGCACCGGGCCGGCGGCATCCCCGCCATCCTGGGCGAGCTGCACCGCGCCGGCCTGCTGCGCGAGGACGTGCACGCCGTGCACGCGCCGTCGCTCGACGCCTGGCTCAAGGACTGGGACGTGCGCGGCGGCTCCCCGTCGCCCGAGGCCGTGGAGCTGTTCCACGCGGCGCCGGGTGGCGTCCGGTCCTCCTCGGCCTTCTCCCAGAGCGAGCGCTGGCACACCCTCGACGACGACGCCGCGGCCGGCTGCATCCGCGACGTCGCCCACGCCTACTCCGCCGACGGTGGGCTCGCGGTGCTCGCGGGCAACCTCGCCGTGGACGGCTGCGTGGTGAAGACCGCGGGCGTCGCAGAGTCGGCGCTGACCTTCGCCGGGCCGGCGGTCGTCGTCGAGTCCCAGGAGGAGGCCGTCGAAGCCATCCTGGCCGGGCGTGTGCAGGCGGGCGACGTCGTCGTCGTGCGGTACGAGGGGCCGGCCGGCGGGCCGGGGATGCAGGAGATGCTCTACCCGACGACGTACATCAAGGCCAAGGGACTCGGCGCCGTGTGCGCGCTGATCACCGACGGGCGGTTCTCCGGCGGGACGAGCGGCCTGTCCATCGGCCACGTGTCGCCCGAGGCCGCCGCGGGCGGCGTCATCGCGCTCGTCGAGGACGGCGACCGGATCGAGATCGACATCCCGGCGCGGCGCATCGCGCTCGCGGTGGACGACGAGGTGCTGGCCGCGCGTCGGGCCGCACTCGAGGCCGCGGGGGGGTACCGGCCCCGGGCGCGCGACCGCGAGGTGTCGCCGGCGCTGCGCGCCTACGCGGCCATGGCGCCGTCGGCGGCCCAGGGCGCCGTGCGCGACGTCGCCCCGGTCGTCCGCCGCTGACGCCGCGCCCGCCTACGGGCGGCGCGCGACGACGTGGAACACGTGCCAGTGCTTCGGGCCCGTGTACGCCGTGCCGTCGGCGTCCTCCTCGGTCCACGTGACGATCTCGAGGCCGTCGAAGAGGGCGCGCGCCTCGTCGGCCGTGTGGAAGGTCATCTCCGGGTCGCCGAAGGAGTCGTCGTGCGGGCCGAAGAGCTGGCACGCCAGCACGGCACCCGGCCGGAGTGACGCGCGGACCGCCGCCCACAGCCGGTGGAAGTGCACCGGTTCGCAGTAGGGCAGCGAGTAGGAGGCGTGCACGAGGTCGGCGTCGGGCAGCACGTCGATGTCCCCGTACGCGGTCTGGTGGATGTGCAGTCGCTCGTGCAGCCCGGGCGGGGTGCGCTCGGCGAGCCGCTCGAGGGCGGCCGCCTCGCCGTCGACCGCGTGGACGATCCAGCCCTGCTCGAGCAGCGCGGTGACCTCGACGCCCTCGCCGCAGCCGAGGTCGATCGCGACGGGCGGTCGGACGGTGGGGGCGTCCGCGTCGACGGCCTCCAGGGCGGCGCCGAGGGAGGCCCGGGGGGCTCGGCCGGCCTGCGCGGCGTTGTACTCGTCCCAGCTGATGTCGGAGGGCATAGGGCGAGCGTAGACCCGCAGTGACCTGGGCGTTTGATAACCTACCGACCGATAGGTAGGCTGCCCGACATGACCTCACCACTCATCCGTGTCCGCGGGCTGCGGAAGATCTACGGGTCCGCCGTCGCCGTCGCCCACCTCGACCTGGACGTGCACGCCGGCGAGATCGTCGGGTTGCTCGGGCCGAACGGCGCCGGCAAGTCCACGACGCTCGAGACCGTCTGCACGCTGCGCCGCCCCACGTCGGGCGAGGTCCGCGTCGCGGGCGTCGACGTCACCGGCGACCCCGGCGCGGTGCGCGCCCGGATCGGCACCGTCCTGCAGGCCACGGCCCTCGACCCGGTGATCACCGGCCGCGAGGCGGGGCGGCTGCAGG
>JAEZBT010000356.1 GCA_023426865.1 Actinomycetes bacterium | reverse complement strand
GGGCGACGTCGTCGGCGTGCCCGCGGAGGCGAGCGCCGCGGCCGTCGAGGCGGGCGAGTGCGTCCTGGTGCAGACGCCCGGGGGCGCGTTCGCCGCGGTGCCGCACGTGGAACAGTTCGGCAGCCCTGCCGAGCCCGGTCACCTCGTCACCTGGCGGGTGGTCCCGGTGACGCCCTGGACGCTGGGCGTGCTCGGTGCGATCGGTGCGCTGGCCGACGCCGAGCGCGAGCTGCGGGAGGCCCTGCGGACCGCGACCGAGGCCCTGGACCGCCTCGACGTCGCGCGTTGGCGCGAGGACGCCGTCGCCGCGCTGGCCTCGCTGCGGGCTGAGCCGGACGTGCGTGCCCTGCCCGCGGGGCTGGAGCCCCGCCGCGCTCGGGTCCTCGCCCTCGCCGCACGCCTGCGCGTCATCGTCGACCTCGCCACGGCCGACGACGGCGGGGCCGTCAACCTGTGGCAGGCGGACCAGCGCAGCGCCGCGCTGCGCCACGTCGACCACGCGGCCCGTCGCGCGATGTGCGCGGCGACCCTCGTCGTCCCCGCCTGAGCGTCGGGAGGTCAGCCCTCGAGGACCGAGCGGTAGACGCGCAGCGTCTCCTCGGCGATCGCCTCCCACGCGAAGTGGTCCTCGACCCGGCGGCGGGCGGCGACGCCCATGCGCGCCGCCTGCTCCTGGTCGGCCACCGCGCGGCTGAGCGCCTCCCCGAGGTCCGCGACGAACTGGGCCGGGTGCACAGGCGTACCGGTGCCGTCGCTGACCTGCTCGATCGGCACGAGCCAGCCGGTGACGCCGTCGTCGACGACCTCGGGGATCCCGCCGGTCGCCGTGCCGACGACGGGCAGGCCGCACGCCATCGCCTCGAGGTTGACGATCCCGAGGGGCTCGTAGACCGACGGGCAGACGAAGACCGTCCCGGCCGACAGCACGGCGATGAGGTCCTCGCGCGGCAGCATCTGCTCGATCCACACGACGCCCTGCCGGCGCCCGCGCAGGTCGTCGACGAGGCCGGCGACCTCACGGGCGATCTCGGGGGTGTCCGGCGCGCCGGCGCACAGCACGAGCTGCACGTCCGCAGGCAGGTGCTCGGCCGCCCGCAGCAGGTACGGCAGGCCCTTCTGGCGGGTGATCCGGCCCACGAACACCACCGCGGGCAGCGTCGGGTCGATGCCGAGCCCGCGGACCGTCGCCTCCGCCGCAGCCAGGCCCTCGTCGCCCTCGGGACGCCGCCAGCCGGTCAGGTCGATGCCGTTGTGCACGACGTGCACGCGGTCGGGGTGCACATGCGGGTACACCCGCAGGATGTCCTCGCGCATGCCCCCGCTCACGGCGATGACGGCGTCGGCGTTCTCGTAGGCGGTGCGCTCGGCCCACGCCGACAGCGCGTAGCCACCCCCGAGCTGCTCCGCCTTCCACGGCCGCAGCGGCTCGAGGCTGTGCGCGGTCACGATGTGCGGCACCCCGTGCAGCAGGGCCGCCACGTGCCCGCCCAGGTTCGCGTACCACGTGTGCGAGTGGACGACGTCCGCGCCGGCGACGTCCGCGGCCATGAGCAGGTCCACCCCGAACGTCCGCAGGGCGGGGTTGTGCTCGGCCAGGCCGGCAGGCACGTCGTACCCGGTCACGTCGGGCGCGTCCCGGGGCCCCTCGAAGCACCTGACCTGCACCTCTATGTGCTCGCGCAGCACGGCGGCGAGCTCCGTGACGTGCACACCGGCTCCGCCGTAGACGTTCGGGGGGTACTCGCGCGTGAGCAGGTCGACTCGCATGACGACACGCTAGCGATGATCGAGCCGATCGTCTGGCCGACGGCGACACCGGGCCCTAGGGTCTGACTCATGGCAACGCCGCGTGTGCTCGCGATCGTCCTCGCCGGCGGCGAAGGGAAGCGGCTCATGCCGCTGACGGCCGAGCGCGCCAAGCCGGCTGTCCCCTTCGGAGGGCTGTACCGACTCGTCGACTTCGCGCTGTCGAACCTGGTCAACAGCGGCTACCTGCAGATCATCGTCCTCACGCAGTACAAGTCGCACAGCCTCGACCGGCACGTCGCACGGACCTGGCGGATGTCGCCGCTCCTCGGCAACTACGTGGCCCCGGTCCCGGCCCAGCAGCGGGTGGGCAAGCACTGGTACCTGGGCAGCGCCGACGCCATCTACCAGTGCCTGAACATCATCGAGGACGAGCGCCCGGACATCGTCGTCGTGGTGGGCGCCGATCACGTGTACCGGATGGACTTCTCGCAGATGGTGGACGCCCACCTCGAGTCGGGCGCCGAGTTCACGGTGGCGGCGATCCGTCAGCCCATCGCCCTGGCGGGCGAGTTCGGCGTCATCGAGACGCAGGCCGAGGACGCCACGCGCATCGCCGCGTTCCGGGAGAAGCCCAAGGACCCGATCGGTCTGGCCGACTCCCCCGGCGAGGTCCTCGCCTCGATGGGCAACTACGTCGCCGACGCCGCCGCGCTCGTCGAGGCCGTGCGCGAGGACGCGCAGAACCCGACGTCGAAGCACGACATGGGCGGCGACATCGTGCCCTGGTTCGTGGAGCGGAACGCGGCGGGCGTCTACGACTTCATCCGCAACGACGTGGCCGGCTCCACCGACCGTGACCGCGACTACTGGCGCGACGTCGGGACGATCGACGCCTACTACGACGCACACCTGGACCTCATCTCCGTGAGCCCGGTGTTCAACCTGTACAACCGCGCGTGGCCGCTGTTCACGGGCAACGCCGGGCTGCCGCCGGCGAAGTTCGTCCACGCGGGCCCGGGACGCCTCGGCCACGCGGCGGACTCCCTCGTGTCCCCGGGCGTCATCGTCTCGGGTGCGACGGTGTCGGGCTCGGTCCTCTCCCCAGGCGTGTACCTGCACTCATGGGCGTCGGTGAGCGACTCCGTGGTGCTGGACAACGCGGTCGTCGGCCGGCACGCGCAGGTGCACCGCGCGATCCTCGACAAGAACGTCCAGGTGCAGGAGCGCGCTCGCGTCGGCATCGACCCCGAGCACGACCGCGCCCGCGGCTTCACGGTCAGCGAGAGCGGCGTGACGGTGGTCCCCAAGGGCACGGTCGTCGAGCCCTGACGACGGGCGCCGACGCCCCTCAGGACCGGCTCAGGTCGCGTCCGTCGACGACTGCTGGTGCTCCGCGACGGCCTGTCGCTCGTCGGGGTCCAGCCCGCCCGCGGCCAGGACCCGCTGCAGCACGACGCCGCGGTCAGCCGATGGGGTGGACGAAGAGGCCCGAGCGCAGCTTGGGCTCGAACCACGTCGACTTCGGCGGCATGACGAGACCCTCGTCCGCGACGTCCATGACCTCCTCGGTCGACGTCGGGTGGAGCGCGAACGCCGCCGCGAACGCACCGGAGTCCACGAGGCGCTCGAGCTCGGCCGTGCCGCGAATGCCGCCCACGAACGCGATCCGCTCGTCCGTGCGGGGGTCGGCGATGCCGACGAGCGGTCCGAGCACCCGGTCCTGCAGCACCGACACGTCCAGCCGCGCGATCGGGTCGTCGTCGTCGACGACGCCGTCGTGCGCGGTGAGCAGGTACCAGCCGCCCGCGAGGTACAGGCCGAACTGGTGGCGGGCCGGCTCGGGGGCGCCCTCGACGAGGACCACGTCGAACTGCTCGGCGATCGCCGCGAGGAAGCCGTCGGCGTCGCGGCCGGCGAGATCCCGGACCACCCGGTTGTAGGCGAGGATCGTCAGCTCGTCCGCGGGGAACACGACGACCGGGAACTCGTCGGTCCCCGGCCCGTCGAGCTCGCCGGCGACCCGCGCCGCAGCCGCGCTGCGGTGGTGGCCGTCGGAGACGTACAGCGTGGGCACCCGGGCGAAGGCCGCCTCGAGCACCCCGGCCTGCGCCGTGGGCACGGTCCACAGCGTGTGCCCGACGCCGTCGTCGGTCACCAGGTCGTACGCGGGCTCGCCGGCGGTCACGGCGGCCAGGACCTCGGCGACCGTCGACGCGCCGTCGGCCGCCGGACGGTACATGAGGAACACCGGCTCGTCGTGCGCGCGCAGGGCGGCGATGTGCCGCGTCCGGTCCGTCTCCTTGTCGTGCCGCGTGTGCTCGTGGGTCGCGATCACGCCGCTCGCGTAGTCCGCGACGCTCGCGCAGCCGACCACGCCGGTCTGTACCCGCTCCCCCATCCGCTGCCGGTAGACGAGCAGGCCAGGGGCGTCGTCGGCGACGAGCACGCCGCGCGCGAGGAAGTCCTCCAGCGCTGCCCGGCCGGCGGCGTAGACCTCGTCGGTGTGCGGGTCGACGTCGTCGGCCAGGTCGATCTCCGGCCGCGAGACGTGCAGGAAGCTGTCCGCGTTGCCCGCCGCGAGCGCCCGCGCCTCGGCCGTGTCGACGACGTCGTACGGGGGTGCGGCGACGGCGGCGACGCGGTCGCGGGGCGGACGGAGGGCGCGGAAGGAACGGATCGTGGCCACGGGCCCACTGTCCCAGAACCGCGCCGTGCGCCGCCGCGGGCACCATCCAGCGGACGCGGACGCGGACGTTCCCGCCCTACCGCGAGGCGCGCGTCAGTCGCGCCAGACCGGGCGGACGACGTCGACGAGCCGGGCGCTGCCCGCCGCCTGCTCGGCCCACGGCCCGACGACCTCGAGCACCGCGTACGAGGCGGTCGAGAGTCCCGTGCGGACCTGCGCGAGGTGCGCGGAGGAGCCCGTGCCCGCCAGGTGCGCCGCCGCCCCCGACATCGCCGGCTCGTGCCCGACGACGAGCAGTGTGCGCACCCGGGCGTCCGTCGCCTTGACCAGGTCGACGACGCCCGGCGCGGGCGCCCCGTAGAGGTCGTCCAGGGAGACGATCTCGGGCTCCGGGTCACCGGCCAGCGCCGACGCGAGGTGCTGCCACGTCTCCTGCGTCCGCAGCGCGGACGAGACCAGCACGCGCTCCGGCAGCAGACCGGTCGCGCGCAGCGTCCCGCCGACGCCGGCCGCCTGGCGCACCCCGAGGCTCGTCAGGCGCCGCAGCTCGTCCGCGACGCCGGAGTGCTCGGCCTTGGCGTGCCGCAGGAGGACCAGCCGTCGGACACTGCCCGGCACGTCATTGACCCATCGCGTGCACGCCGCCGTCCACGTGGACCACCTCCGCCGTCGTCGCGGGGAACCAGTCCGACAGTAGCGCGCAGACGGCCCGGGCGGTGGGCTCCGGGTCGGAGCTGTCCCAGCCGAGCGGGGCACGCTCGGACCAGCCGCCCTCCATCTGCTCGAAGCCCGGGATGTGGGTCGCCGCGGTGGTGCGGATCGGCCCGGCCGCGACGAGGTTGACGCGCACGCCGTGCGGCCCGAGGTCCCGGGCGAGGTAGCGCGCGGTCGACTCGAAGGCCGCCTTCGCCACGCCCATCCAGTCGTAGACCGGCCAGGCGTACCGCGCGTCGAACGTCAGGCCGACGACGGACGCGCCCGGGGTCAGGAGCGGCTGCGCGGCCACGGCCAGCGCCTTGAGGGAGTAGGCCGAGATGTGCACGGCGGTCGCGACGTCGTCCCACTGGCCGCTGAGGAAGTTCCCGCCCATGACCGACTGCGGCGCGAACCCGATCGAGTGCACCACGCCGTCGATCCGGTCGGTGTGCTCGCCGACGCGCCCGGCCAGGGCCGCCAGGTCGTCCGCGGAGGTCACGTCGAGCTCGACCACGGGAGCGGTCACCGGCAGGCGCCGGGCGACCACCGAGGTCAGTCGCGTCTGGCGGCCCGGGGCCGTGAGGACCACCTCTGCGCCTTCCTGCTGCGCCAGCCGCGCCACGTGGAACGCGATCGAGGTGTCCACGAGGACACCGGTCACCAGCAGCTTCTTGCCCTCGAGCAGCCCCATCCGGCGCTCTCCTTCTTGTTCGTGAGGTGATCGGCACGTCGGTGGCCCGGCGTGCCCTGTGCCCTGCGGTGCGGTGCGCTCAGTGCCCCATGCCCAGGCCGCCGTCGACCGGGATGACCGCGCCGCTGATGTAGGCGGCCGCGGGCGAGGCGAGGAACTCCACGACGCCGGCGACCTCGTCGGGCTGCGCGAAGCGCCCGGCCGGGATCGCCGCCTTGTAGGCCGCCTGGCGCTCGGCGGGCAGGGCCGCCGTCATCGCCGTGTCGATGAAGCCCGGAGCGACGACGTTCGCCGTGATGCCGCGACCGCCGAGCTCGCGCGTGATCGAGCGCGCCATGCCGATGAGGCCCGCCTTCGACGCGCCGTAGTTCACCTGGCCCTGACCCCCGTACAGGGCGATGACCGAGGCGACGAGCACGATGCGCCCCCGGCGCTGCCGGATCATCCCGGTCGACGCGCGCCGGACGCACTTGAAGGCGCCCGCGAGATTCACGTCGAGGACCTGGTCGAACTCCTCGTCGGTCATCCGCATGAGCAGCTGGTCACGCGTGATGCCCGCGTTGGCGACGAGCACCTCGATCGGCCCGTGGGTGGCCTCCACCTCGGCGAACGCCGCGTCCACCGACGCGGAGTCGGTCACGTTGCCGGTCACCCCGAGCGCTCCGGCAGGCGGCTCACCGCCCATGTCGAAGGACGCGACCTTGTCGCCCGCGGCGAGGAACCGCTCGGCGATCGCCTTCCCGATGCCCCGGTTCCCGCCGGTGACCAGGACGCTTCGAGGGGTGGTGTCCGACACGCGGGACCTCCTGTGCTCGCTGGATCGGGGACCCGCAGCCGCGGCCCCGCTCGACCGTAGCCCACGGCGTCCGCCGGGTTAGGTGTACGGCCCGCACAAGGCCAGGCCCCTCACGCTGTGGGGCACCGACTGCCGCCCGCCTACACTCAGGTGGTGGGGCCGCACCGATCCGACCGGGGCGCGGCGGGGGCGCGCCCCCCGCCCGCCCCCCCCCCCCCCGCGGGGG
>JAEZBT010000350.1 GCA_023426865.1 Actinomycetes bacterium | reverse complement strand
CCCGCCGCCCCCTCGCCACCCCGGGGGGGCTCCGGCGCGCCCGCCGGCGCGGGGGCCGCGGCCGGCGCGGCGGCCGCCACGGGGGGATCCGCGGCCTCAGCCGCGGCCTCGGCCTGCGGTGTGGGGTCCGTCACGTCGGTCACGTCGGCCGTCGCCTCCTCCGGCGCCTGCGCGGCCGGCTCCTCGATGGGCGCCGGCGCGTCGCCGGCGCTGCTGCCCGGGACCTCCGGCGTGGGCTCGGCCACGGCGCGGGTCGGGTCCTCGGTCGTCTCGTCGGTCGGGAACTCGCTCACTCGACCTCAACCCCCTCGATCGTCACGGTCGTCGCGGGCTGCTCGGTGTCCCCGACGACGCCCGCGTCGGCCACGGCCGTCAGCACGTCCATGCCCTCGACGACGCGGCCGAAGACGGTGTAGCCGCCGGCGGCGTCGGCGGGGATGGTCGAGTCCTCGTACACGAGGAAGAACTGGCTGCCGTTGCTGTACGCGTCGCCACCGACCCGCGCCATGGCGAGGGTGCCAGCAGGGTAGACGCCGTCGGCGGGCGCGTTCTCGATCGGGCCGAAGCGGTAGTCGGGGCCGCCCGTCCCGGTGCCGGTCGGGTCGCCGCACTGGAGCACGAAGATCCCAGAGGTGGTCAGCCGGTGGCAGCTCGTGCCCGTGAAGAAGCCCTCTCCCGCGAGCGACACGAAGGACGCCACGGCCTGCGGCGCGCTCACGCCGTCGAGCTCGAGCACCAGGTCACCGGCCGACGTCGCGACGCGGGCGGTCCACGTACGACCCTCGGCGATCGCCGGGTCGGGGACCTCGGGACCGTTGGTCTGCTCGGGGGCGGGCTCCTGGGAGTCCTCGGGTGCCGGCTCCGTGGCCTCAGCGGTGGGCGTCGGGGCGGACGCGGGGGTGTCGTCACTCGTCGCGTCGATCACGAGCCAGACGACGGCGGCGAGCAGGAGCACACCGAGCACCGAGCCGATGATGACGGCGCGCCTCCGCTCCCGTGCCCGAACCTCCTGCTGGTGCGCCTGCCACTTCTCGTACCGCCGCCGCGCGTACTCGCGCTGCTGCTGCTTCGAGGACACCTCGGACTCCCGTTCTTGCCGTCATGGGCGAACGCGGGCACGGCCCGCAGGCCGACGGACGCCGGGGCGCGCCGCCGAGCCTCGCACAGTCTAGGCAAGGCACCCGCGCCCGACGGACGCTGGCGGCCTCACGGACGTCACGGTCTGGTCTCGGCGGCCGCCGCTACGCTTGCCGGGTGCTGATCAGGACGCTCGCCGCACCCCTGCTCGGCGCGAACTGCCACGTCGTGCCGGACGGCGACGGATGCGTCGTCGTGGACCCGGGCGGCGGCGTGGCCGCCGAGGTGCGGGCCGCCGTCGCGAGCGGCGGGCTGACGCCGCACGCGATCCTCCTCACCCACGGGCACCTCGACCACACGTGGTGCGCCGCGGAGCTGTCCGAGGAGTGGGCCGTGCCGGTCCTCATCCATGAGGATGACGCCTACCGGCTGGCCGACCCTGTGGGTTCGCTCGGGCCGCTCGGCACCCAGCTCGCGGCGATGGCCGGCCTGCCCGCGGGGCCTCCCGCGCCCACCCGGCTGGAGACGTTCCGGGCCGACACCGACGTGCCGCGCGTCGTCGTCGGCGAGGTCCGTGCACTGCACGCCCCGGGGCACACCGAGGGATCCACCGTCTACGTCGTGGACGGTGCCGGGGCGGAGACGGTCGCGCTCACGGGCGACGTCCTGTTCGCGGGCACCATCGGTCGCTGTGACCTGCCCGGGGGCGACGAGCGTGCGATGGCCGCGACCCTGCGGCGGCTCGCGCGGCTCGACGTCGCCACCCGCGTCCTGCCCGGGCACGGACCGGGGACGACGATCGGCGACGAGCTCGCCACCAACCCGTACCTGTCCGCGTCGCGCTGAACGCCTCAGACCTGCAGAAGGAGCTTCCATGGCACGCCCCACCCCGCTGTCCGGATTCCCCGAGCTGCTGCCCGCCGAGCGCGTGGTCGAGCAGCACGTCCTGGACACGCTGCGGCGGACCTTCGAGCTCCACGGCTTCGCCGGGATCGAGACCCGCGCCGTCGAGCCCCTCGACCAGCTCCTCCGCAAGGGCGAGACGAGCAAGGAGATCTACGTCCTGCGCAGGCTGCAGGAGGACGACACCGAGCCGGCCACGCGCGGGCACCGGGAGGCCGAGCGGGGTCTCGGCCTGCACTTCGACCTCACGGTGCCGTTCGCGCGCTACGTGCTCGAGAACGCCGGCCACCTCCAGTTCCCGTTCCGCCGCTACCAGATCCAGAAGGTCTGGCGCGGCGAGCGGCCGCAGGAGGGGCGGTTCCGGGAGTTCGTCCAGGCCGATGTCGACGTGGTGGGGGCCGGTGAGCTGCCCGCGCACTACGAGGTCGAGCTGCCGCTGGTCATGGCCGATGCCTTCGCGGCCCTGGCGGACGTCGGCGTCCCGCCCGTGCGCATCCTCGTCAACAACCGGCGCGTGATGGAGGGCTTCGCGCGCGGCGTGGGTCTCGACGACGTCGACGCGGTGCTGCGCAGCGTCGACAAGCTGGCCAAGGTCGGTCCCGATGCCGTCGCGGCGCTCCTGGCCGACGACGCGGGCGCGAGCCCGTCCCAGGCGGCCGCGATGCTCGAGCTCGCCGCCCTGCGCGGCGATGACGCCGGCGTCGTCGACCGTGTGCGCGAGCTGGCTGCCCGGCACGGTGCGGTGAGCGACCTGCTCGACGCCGGGCTGGCGGAGCTCGGCGCGCTGCTCGAGGTGGCAGTGCGGCGTGCACCCGGCCGGGTCGTCGCGGACCTCGCCATCGCGCGCGGGCTCGACTACTACACGGGGTCGGTCTACGAGTCGGTGCTCGTCGGGCACGAGGACCTCGGGTCCATCTGCTCCGGCGGCCGCTACGACGCCCTGGCCACCGACGGAACGACCACGTACCCGGGCGTCGGCCTGTCGATCGGGGTCTCGCGCCTGGTCTCGCGCCTGCTGTCCGCCGGCCTGGTGCGGGCGACGCGCGGGGTCCCGAGCGCCGTCGTCGTCGCGGTGACGAGTGAGGACACGCGCGCGGAGAGCGAGGCCGTGGCTTCGGCGCTCCGGGGCCGGGGGATCCCCGTGGAGGTCGCCCCCTCGGCGGCGAAGTTCGGCAAGCAGATCCGCTACGCGGACCGTCGTGGAGTACCCTTCGTGTGGTTCCCGGCGTCGTCCGCGGGCGACGACGGCGCGGCCGGTCACCAGGTCAAGGACATCCGCAGCGGGGAGCAGGTCCCGGCCGACGCCGCGACCTGGGAGCCGCCCGCCGAGGACCGCTTCCCGCGCGTCGTCCCGGGGCCAGCGGCGCAGTAGCCGCCGTGCGCGGGGCCCGGACAGGGCCCCCACGGACCTCCGATTCCGCGTGACAGCGCCCACTAGACTCGTCCGCGCGCCACTCGGCGCGAACCGTCGTACCCCCGGAAGGACCTCCGTGCTGCGCACCCACCACGCCGGCTCCCTGCGAGCCGAGCACATCGGCCAGACCGTGACGCTCACCGGCTGGGTGGACCGTCGGCGCGATCACGGCGGCGTCGCCTTCATCGACCTGCGTGACGCGACGGGCATCGCCCAGGTCGTCATCCGGGACGAGGCGGTCGCGCACGGCCTGCGCGCGGAGTACGTGCTCAAGGTGACGGGCGTCGTCGGGCGCCGGCCGGAGGGCAACGAGAACCCGAACCTGGCCACCGGCGAGATCGAGGTGCCCGCCGACGAGGTGGTCGTGCTCAACGAGTCCGCACCGCTGCCGTTCCAGGTCTCGACCGCACTGGACGAGCCTGTGGGCGAGGAGGCGCGCCTCAAGTACCGCTACCTGGACCTGCGCAGGCCGCGCACCGCCCACGCGATGCGGCTGCGCGCGAAGGTCAACGCCGCCGCGCGCGCGGTGCTCGACGGGCACGACTTCGTCGAGGTCGAGACGCCGACGATGACGCGGTCGACTCCCGAGGGTGCCCGCGACTTCATCGTCCCCGCGCGCCTCGCGCCCGGCTCGTGGTACGCGCTGCCGCAGTCGCCCCAGCTGTTCAAGCAGCTGCTCATGGTCGGCGGCCTCGAGCGGTACTACCAGATCGCGCGCTGCTACCGGGACGAGGACTTCCGCGCCGACCGGCAGCCGGAGTTCACCCAGCTCGACGTCGAGATGAGCTTCGTCGAGCAGGACGACGTCATCGCCGTCGCCGAGGAGATCCTCGTCGCGCTGTGGGACCTCATCGGCTACCGGATCCCGACGCCGATCGCGCGCATGACCTACGCCGACGCCATGGCGCGGTACGGCACCGACAAGCCCGACCTGCGCTTCGGCCTGGAGCTGGTGGACCTCACCGACTACTTCCGCGACACGCCCTTCCGCGTGTTCCAGGCGCCGTACGTGGGCGCCGTCGTGCAGCCGGGCGGCGCCTCGACGCCGCGCCGGGGCTTCGACGCGTGGCAGGAGTGGGCCAAGCAGCGCGGGGCGCGGGGCCTGGCCTACGTCACGGTGGGCGAGGACGGCGAGCTCGCCGGCCCGGTCGCCAAGAACCTGTCCGACACCGAGCGCGACGGGCTCGTCGCGGCCGTCGGTGCCTCTCCGGGCGACGCCGTCTTCTTCGCGGCCGGCAAGGCATCCGAGGCGCGGGCACTGCTCGGCGCGGCCCGCCTGGAGATCGGCCGCCGCGGCGGCCTGGTCGACGAGGAGGCATGGTCGTTCGTCTGGGTCGTCGACGCCCCGCTGTTCAAACCCACGGGCGAGGACGACGACGTCGCCGTCGGCGGCGGCTCGTGGACGGCGGTGCACCACGCCTTCACGTCCCCGACGCCCGAGTGGGTGGACCGGTTCGAGGAGGACCCAGGCAACGCCTTGGCCTACGCCTACGACATCGTGTGCAACGGCAACGAGATCGGTGGCGGCTCGATCCGTATCCACCGCAAGGACGTCCAGCAGCGGGTCTTCGACATGATGGGCCTGGGCGCCGAGGAGGTCGAGCAGCGGTTCGGGTGGTTCCTCGACGCGTTCGCGTTCGGTGCGCCGCCGCACGGCGGGATCGCCTTCGGCTGGGACCGGATCGTGGCGCTGCTGACGAAGGCGGAGTCGATCCGCGACGTCATCGCCTTCCCGAAGTCGGGCGGCGGCTACGACCCGCTCACGGGCGCCCCCGCGCCGATCACGGCGCAGCAGCGCAAGGAGGCGGGCGTCGACGCCGCACCGGAGAAGCCGGCGTCGACGCCGCAGTCCTGAGCGCCGCCCGGCCCGTCACCGACCTGGCGGGCGGGTGGGGATCGGCGCCGTACCTGGCGATGGCGCACGGGCGGTCGCTCGTACGCGCGCACTGGGCGACGGCGGACGCCCTCGTGGTCGTGCTCGAGAGACACCGTGGCGGCGTCGGCCTGGTCGGCCTCGGGCCGGCCGACGGCGTCGCGCACCTGCTC
>JAEZBT010000229.1 GCA_023426865.1 Actinomycetes bacterium | reverse complement strand
CCGCGCGTCGGACCCTGCGCCGCCGCCTCGCGGGCTGAGGGCGCGGTCGGGCGCCGCCGTCGTCAGGCGGTGGCGTGCTCGCGGAAGCGGTCCGCCAGCGGGGTGCGGACGCGCTGCAGGACGCCCGCGCCGTCGGGCACGAGCTCCCACAGGCCGAGCGGGACGTGGAACTGCTCCAGCGAGCCGCCGTCGCGCCAGTCCCAGCCGTACCAGTCGATGAGCGCCCACCAGGTGTAGCCGACGACCGGCAGGCCGGCGGCGCGCAGCTCGCGGACGCAGGCCACGGAGGCGTCGAGCCACGCGATCCGCTCGTCCACCGTGCGGCCGCTCGCCGTCTCCGTGAGCATCACCGGCCGCCCGTACCGCTCGGCGAAGCCGGTGAGCACGCCCGCGAGGCCCTCGGTCCCCTCGTCGACCTTCTCGCGCGGCGCGGAGGGGCTGCCGTCGCGCTGGTCGCCCGGCACGACGTGCTCGCTCGAGACGCCGGGGTAGTAGTTGACGCCCATGACGTCCGGGACGGCGGGGTTGGCCGCGAACCAGGCCAGGGCGTCGTCGCCGAACCGGTGCTCGGCGAGATAGCCGGCCAGCGGATGCTCGGCGCCGACGCGCCCGGTGACCAGGTCCTCGATGAGGTACCCGCGGTGGCGCAGGTAGGTGATCTCGTCACCCTCGACGCCGGTGAACCGCGACGACGCCTCCACGTGCACGAAGGTTGCGTCCGGGTTCACCTCGGCGATGCCGTGCTGCGTTCCCGCGATGCCGCGGGCCAGCGCCCGGACCGTCTGCACGAACCCGTCGTGCCCGCGCAGGTAGGGCGGCCAGTAGCCGTACTGGCCGCAGTAGAGCGCGTTGAGCAGCGGCTCGTTCAGCGGCGTGAACACGTCGAACGTCCCGCGGTACCGCTCGGCGACGGCGACCGCGTACTCCGCGACACGCTCGGGGTAGGACGCGTTCGCGAACTCGTTGTCCAGCCAGGTGGGGGTGCCGTAGTGCATGAGATCGACGATCGGCGTCAGGCCCAGCTCCGCGAACCGTTCGGCGACCCGGTCGAGCCAGCTCCAGTCCCAGCGCCCGGGCGCGGGGTTCACGCGGTACCAGGGGATGCCCCACCGCACCATCGAGGCGCCGGCGTCGGCCGCGAGCCCGAGGTCCGCGTGCCAGAACTGGTAGTGCTGGGTCATCTCATACTCGTCGAGGACCCGCTCGCGGAACGGCGTCTGCGGGATGAACGTGTCCTCGATGCCGACGGCGAACCGCAGCTCGTCCTCGTCGTACCAGGGCATGGCAGGCCTCCACACGGGCGCGGCCGCAGACGACGCGGGCCCGGCACCGTCGGTGCCGAGCCCGTCCGCACTGCCGCGCGTCAGATCACTTCTTGTTGCGACGCTGGTGACGCGTCTTGCGCAGCAGCTTGCGGTGCTTCTTCTTGGCCATGCGCTTGCGGCGCTTCTTGATGACGGAGCCCACGTGTGTCCTCGCTCGTTCGATTCTTCACGCGGTGCCCCGGCCGACGACGCCGTACCGGTCCCCCGCGTTCGGGAGAAGTCCGCCCGCAACTGTACCGGGTCCACGCGCGTGCTGCGTCCCCGAGGTCCCGGCGGCCGGGCGCGGGCGCTCGGGAGGCCCTCAGGAGGAGAGGCGACCCTCGTCGCGGCCGTCGTCGGCCAGGCCCTCGACGGAGTGCTCGCGCAGGTAGGCGTCGAGTGCGTCCTGCGGCACGCGGAACGAGCGGCCCACGCGCACGGCCGGGAGCTCGCCGCCGTGCACCAGGCGGTAGACGGTCATCCTCGACAGGCGCATCAGCTCGGCCACCTCGGCCACGGTCAGGTACCGCATGCGCTCGCCAGCCGCGCTCATCCTCGTCACATCCGTCCTGGGGGCCGCCCGGTGTCCGGGCGACGAAGAGCGCGGCCCATGCCGCGCTGTCGCACACCTTAGGGGCTCGCGGTACCGGTGTGAAAGGGGTGACCAGAGTGACGGATGTGACTGGAGTGTCCCAGTTCACCCGGACGGCGTAGCGCTTCGGCGCCGCAGGACCGGCCGATCCACGTGCGCGCCGGCACGCCCAGACGGCGAATGTGACCATTGGGGCTCGCGTGACGGGTGTGCCGTCACTGCTGCATCAGCAGTCACACCCGTCACAAGCACCGTCTCGGACGGCCACCAGGCCACTCACGACTCGCGCGCGGCGGCTCCGGGGGCCGGGACGGCCCGGGTGAGCCGACGACGTCGGGAAGGTGGCGGCGCGCGGCCCCCTCAGTCGTAGAGGGCGTCCAGCCCGTGCCAGTCGAAGACGTGCTTGCGGGTGGCCAGCAGCGAGCGGTCCAGGGGGCTCCCCGGGTCGTAGCCCGCCGACCACGGCGCCGGCCCGTCGCCGACGTCGCCGTCGCCCATGAGCTCGGGCGCCGGCGGACCCAGCGTCGCTTCCACGTGCTCCCGCCACGCGGCCGGGACCGGCGTCGCCACGTCGATCGGCGCGTGCGCGGCGATCGCCAGCAGGTGCGTCCAGATCCGGGGCACCACCTGCACGATGGCGTAGCCCCCGCCCCCCAGCGCCAGCCACCGCCCGTGCGCGACGTCGTGCGCGAGGTCGTGCACCGCGAGCGCCGCGGCGCGGAGCGCGTCGACGGAGACCGTGAGGTTCGTCAACGGGTCGTTGGCGTGGGCGTCGCAGCCGTGCTGGCTGACCAGCACGTCCGGGGAGAACGCCCGCACCACCGGCAGCGCCACGGACTGCACGGCCCGCAGCCACCCGGCGTCGGACGTGCCCGCCGGCAGGGCGACGTTGACGGCGCTCCCCTGCGCGCGCGGCCCGCCGATGTCGGCCGGGTGCCCCGTCCCGGGGAACAGCGTCGTCCCGCTCTCGTGGACGGACACCGTCAGCACCCGGGGGTCGTCCCAGAAGGCGCGCTCGACGCCGTCGCCGTGATGCGCATCGAGGTCGAGGTACGCGACGCGCGTCGCGCCGTCGGCGAGGACCGCCCGGATGGCCGCGACGGCGTCGTTGTAGACGCAGAAGCCCGACGCGCGGTCGGGCATCGCGTGGTGCATGCCGCCGGCCAGGTTGACGGCGTGCCGTACCCGCCCGTGCCAGACGGCGAGCGCCGACTCGACGGAGCCGCTGACCAGGCGCCCTGCGGCGTCGTGCATGCCGGGGAAGACCGGGTCGTCCTCGGTGCCGAGACCACGGGCCTCGTCGGGGACGCCTGCGGTCCCCGCCAGCCGCACGGCCTCGACGTAGTCGGGCGTGTGGGCCGTCGCGAGCACCGCGTCGTCGGCGGGCTCGGCGCCCACCACCTCGACGCCGGGCAGGTCGAGCACGCCCAGCTGCTCCGCGAGCCGGAACGTCAGGTCGAGCCGCACCGGCGTCATCGGGTGCCGGACGCCGAAGTGGTAGCCCAGCAGCGCGGGAGACCACACCACCCGCGTAAGGGTGCGCGCCTCCGCTCGCCGGCGAGCTGCCATACCGCACCGTAACCACCGTTCGGGGCGCCTGCGTCACCGGGGGCACCCGTGTGCCAGAGTTGGACGGCTGAGGAGGTGGCGATGGAGGTCCCGCGACCGATCGCCGCGGTCCGCGAGATGGTGGACGAGGCCGCGAGACGATCGCCGGCCCGGCTCACCCTCGTGGCGTTCGCGGGGATCATCGCGATCTTCACCGGCCTGCTCTCGCTGCCCGCTGCCACGGCCGACGGCGTGCGCCACGCGAGCTTCGTCGACACCCTCTTCACCGCCGTGTCCGCCGTGTGCGTCACGGGCCTGACAGTCGTCGACACCGGCACGCACTGGTCGACGTTCGGACAGGCCATCATCCTGCTGGCCATCTGGGTCGGTGGCCTGGGCGTGATGACCCTGGCCTCGATCCTCGGCCTGGCCGTCTCCCGCCGGATCGGGCTCACCCAGAAGCTCCTCGCGCAGGCCGAGGTCGGCAGCCGTGGGCTCGGCGAGGTCGGCTCGCTCATCCGCGTCGTCGTGATCACGTCGCTGACCATCCAGGGCGGGATCGCGGCGCTGCTCGTCCCGCGCTTCATGGTGCTGCACGAGAGCGCCGGCGAGGCCGTCTGGCACGGGGTGTTCTACGCGGTCTCCTCGTTCAACAACGCAGGCTTCGTCCCGACGCCAGAGGGCCTGGTCCCGTACGTCGGCGACTGGTGGGTGTGCCTGCCGATCGCCCTCGGGGTCTTCGTCGGTTCGCTCGGCTTCCCGGTGATCTTCAACCTGGCGCGGCACGGCTGGCGGTTCCGTCACCTCACGCTGCACAGCAAGCTCACCATCACGATGTCGCTCGCGGTGCTCGGCGCGACGACGCTCCTGCTGGGCGCGATGGAGTGGGCGAACGAGCGCACCCTGGGCGGGCTCCCTGTGCACGAGCGGATCCTGGCGTCGATCTTCGCGGGCGTCATGCCGCGGTCGGGCGGCCTGTCGACCATCGACGTCGGCGAGATGCACGAGGCGAGCTGGCTGCTCACCGACGCCGTGATGTTCATCGGCGGTGGCAGCGCGTCGACGGCCGGCGGCATCAAGGTCACGACCTTCGCGATCCTGCTGCTCGCGATCCTGTCCGAGGCCCGCGGTGATCGCGACATGGAGGCGTTCGGCCGCCGGATCCCGCGGGAGACCCTGCGCCTGGCGGTCGCTGTCACGATGGTCGGCGCGGTCATGGTGCTGGTCGCGACGCTCCTCGTGCTCGAGATCACCAGCCTGTCCCTCGACGTCGTGCTCTTCGAGGTGATCTCCGCGTTCGGCACCGTGGGCCTGAGCACCGGCATCACACCCGAGCTCCAGGACTCCGCGAAGTACGTGCTGGCCGGCCTGATGTTCGCCGGCCGGACGGGCACAATCACCGTTGCAGCGGCCCTCGCCCTGCGCGACCGGCGCCGGGTGATCCGCTACCCCGAGGAGAGGCCGATCATTGGCTGACGTCGCACCGCGCCCCGCGCCGAGGCCGCCGTTCACCGGTCGGCCGCCGAAGACCGAGAAGGAGAAGGAGCGCACCTCCGGGACGCTCGTCATCGGCCTCGGTCGGTTCGGCTCGTCGATCGCCCTCACGCTCGAGCGGCTTGGCCACGACGTCCTCGCCGCCGAGCGCTCGCCCGACACCGTCGCGCAGTTCACCGGCCGGTTCCCGCTGGTGGAGGCCGACTGCACGAACCCCGAGGCGCTCACCCAGCTCGGCGTGCGCGACTTCCCCGTGGCCGTGGTGGGCGTGGGCACGTCGCTCGAGGCGAGCGTGCTCATCGCGGGCAACCTTGTCGACCTGGGCGTGCCGCAGATCTGGGCCAAGGCGATCTCGCCCGAGCACTCGCGCATCCTGCACCGCATCGGCGTGCACCACGTGGTGCTCCCCGAGGCCGACGCCGGCAACCGGGTCGCGCACCTGGTCAGCGGCAAGCTGCTCGATTACATCGAGGTCGAGGACGACTTCACGATCGTGAAGATGCGCCCGCCGCGCGAGACGCAGGGGTTCACGCTCGAGCAGTCGCAGATCCGCAAGCGCTACGGCGTGACCGTCATCGGCGTGAAGCCGCCGGGCGAGGAGTTCGTCTACGCCACCCCGGACACCCGGATCTCGGCGAACGACATCCTCATCGTCTCCGGGCACGCCGAGCTGCTGGAACGCTTCGCCGCGCGCCCCTGACGGGCCCGACGGGCGCCGCACGCCCTGAACGACCCGCGGGGGATGCTCAGCCCCAGGCCTCCACGTCGGCGGGCTGCGGGCGGAACACGTCGGCGGTGGGCCCCGCGTGCCGGCCGTCCGCGAGGCCCGTGCGGAGCACGTCCTCGGGCGTGAGGTCCGGGCCGGGCG
>JAEZBT010000215.1 GCA_023426865.1 Actinomycetes bacterium | reverse complement strand
CTCACCGACCACGACACGGCGCGCGGGTGGGCCGAGGCCGAAGCGGCGGCCGTCCAGCACCGCGTCGCGCTGGTCCGCGGCGCCGAGCTCTCCTGTCGCGCCGACCACGCGAGCGTGCACCTGCTGTCCTACCTCCACGACCCCGACGACGTCGCCCTGCTCGCCGAGGGGGAGAGGATCCGGGAGTCGCGGCTGGGCCGGGCGCGCGCCATGGTCGACCGGATCGCCGCGGACCACCCGCTGACCTGGGACGACGTCCTCGCACAGACCCAGACCGGGACGACCGTCGGGCGCCCCCACATCGCCGACGCGCTCGTCGCGCTGGGTGTCGTCGTCGACCGCGACGCGGCCTTCGCGTCGATCCTGGCCACCGGCTCGCCGTACTACGTGCCCTACTACGCGACGGCATTGCTGCCGGCGATCGCGATGGTGCGCGCGGCCGGGGGCGTGCCGGTGCTCGCGCACCCGGGGGCCGCCGCGCGGGGCCGGGTGGTGTCCGACGAGACGATCCGCGCGGCCGCCGACGCCGGACTCGCCGGGCTGGAGGTCGACCACCGCGACAACCCCCCCGCTCAGCGGGAGCGCCTGGCCTCCCTCGCGGCCGAGCTGGGCCTTCTCGCCACCGGGTCGAGCGACTACCACGGGGATGGCAAGCCGAACCGGCTCGGGGAGAACACCACGGCGCCCGCGGTGCTCGACGCCCTCGTGGCGCAGGGCCGCCTCCCGGTCGTGGGACCATGAGCGCCGTGCTCGACGTCCAGCTCTTCCTCGAGGTCTTCGTCACGCTCTTCGTGATCATGGACCCCCCGGGGACCGTGCCCGTCTTCCTCGCACTCACGGGCACGATGACGGCGCGTCAGCGCAAGGGCGCGGCCCGGCAGGCGATCCTCGTGGCGTTCGGCGTCATCGTCGTGTTCGCGCTGTTCGGCCAGCAGGTGCTCGACTACATGAACATCTCGCTGCCGGCGCTCCAGGCGTCGGGTGGCCTGCTGCTCCTCCTCGTCGCCATGGAGCTCCTCACCGGCAAGATGGAGGACCCGGCGCCGTCGGAGAACGGCAACGTGAACGTGGCGCTCGTGCCGCTGGGCACGCCGCTGCTGGCCGGGCCGGGCGCGATCGTCGCGACGATGGTGTTCGTCACGCACGCCGACGACCGCGCGGAATGGGTTGCCATCGCCCTCGGCATCGTCGCCGTGCACGTCACCCTGTGGCTGTCCATGCGGTTCGCCGGCGCCATCCACCGGGTGCTCAAGGAGAGCGGTACGACGCTCGTCACGCGGATCGCGGGTCTGCTGCTCGCGGCGATCGCCGTCCAGCTGGTCGCCGACGCGGTCGAGGCCTTCATCGAGGCCGCCTGACGCCGGCGCCCGGACGGGGCCCGGCAGCGTCATCCGAAGGTCGCGCGCGTCCTCCGTCGATCGTCTGACGGTGATGGGCCGGGGATGGGGGACAGCTCAGGGTGGTCCCCCGATGGCGTGACCGGGGGCCGCTCCTACGTTGTCGATCATGATGACGACGAGCCCCGCGATGCCCGCCGCCGCCGTCCGGCTGGGACCGATCGACCGGGCCTCGCGCTCGCTCGGACCGGACCTCGCCCGCGGCTTCCTGCTGCTGTTCATCGCCCTCGCCAACGTGTGGGGCTACCTCTACGACCGGCCGATGGAACCCAGCGGCCGGCCGACCGACGCGTCGGGCTGGGACCACCTCGCGGACGGCCTCACGGCCTTCTTCGCCGACGACCGGTCGCGGCCGATGTTCGCGATCCTCTATGGCTTCGGCCTCGCCGTCATGGCGTCGCGCATGGCCGCGACGGGGCTCGACGCCAAGGGCGTCCGCCGCATCCTGCGTCGGCGGAGCGTCGGGCTGATGGTCCTCGGCGCCCTGCACGCCGGCCTGCTGTTCGGCGGCGACATCCTGGCGCCCTACGGCGCCACCGGCCTCGTCGCGCTCGCGCTCGTCAACCGCCGCACCGCCGTCCTCTGGCGCTGGTTCGCCGCCTCGCTGCTCGTGTCCGTCGCCGTCCCGGTCGTGTTCAGCATGCTCGTGATCGAGGACGAGGGGGTCGTCGAGCAGCCGGCGACATACCTGATCAGCGTGGGGGAGCGGCTGTTCGGCTCGGTCTTCATGATGACCGTGTCCGTGCTGGCGCTGCTGTTCATCCCGCACGTGGTCGTCGGCATCCTCGTCCAGCGCGCCGGGTGGCTCACCCGACCGTGGGAGCACCGGCGGACCCTCGGCCGCATCGCGGCGTGGACGGCCGTCGGCAACCTCGTGCTCAACCTGCCGTGGGCGCTGCGGGTCGCGCACGTGTGGGAGCCCGACGAGGCTCTGTGGACGCCGATGGCGCTCGCGCACGACCTGTCGGGCTTCGCGATGGGCCTCGGCTACATCTGCTTCTTCGGCTGGCTCGCCGCGCGCTGGCACGACCGGCCCCGCGGCGCCGTGGTCACGGGCGTGACGGCCGTCGGCGAGCGGTCGCTGACCTGCTACCTGCTCCAGTCGGTGGCGTTCGCGCCCCTGCTGAGCTCCTGGGGCCTGGGCTGGGGCGCCCGGATCGGTACCGCGCAGGCGGCGGCCCTGGCCGTGGGCGTCTGGGCGACGACGGTGCTGGTCGCCCTGGCCCTGCACCGCGCCGGTCGACGCGGGCCGTTCGAGGTGCTGCTGCGCCGCTGGGTCTACGGCACGGGCTACGTCCGGCCCGCGTCGGCGCCCGCCGCTGCGCCCCTGGCGACCCCCGAGCGGGCGGCCGGCACTCCGGTCGCCCAGGTGCCCGCCTGACTCCCCTGGCAGGCGGATGAGAAGGG
>JAEZBT010000175.1 GCA_023426865.1 Actinomycetes bacterium | reverse complement strand
CATAATGCCAGTACCGGCTGAATCTTGTCTTGACGTACAAAAGTAAAATAAAAGACATAAGAAGGAGAGCGATTGAATCAACACGGCCGTCAAACACGGGGGTTAGTACTGGTGGGAAAAATAGAATAGCTGGTAGTAAGGCAGCGTAAAATACAACCTTATTTTTACTCTGCTTAAACTTCGTGAGTAACGAGAGCGCATACGTGGTAATAATCGCAAACGGAACCACATAAAGATTAAGAATCAGCAATACGAATATACCTCGGCTGGTGCCGAACAGCTCCATAAACGGTAGAAGCGGTAGGATTGGAAGGTAGTTGTAATCAGAAGAGAGACTCTCCTTAACGGCAGTGAGCCCTAATTTAGTGCTTTGCTCGAATGTCGCAAGTAAATCGATTGCGTTTTTCCAATAAGCGGAGATATCCCAGTAGTAGACGGTTTGTTCGGTTTTTAAATACGAATATGCCAGTAGGTTAACTAAAACCACCGACAGGACGGTAATTAATAAAATAATTAATTTACTTCGCGTAAATAGTCTTTTTGTAAGGCCTTTATTCATAACTAGTAGCGAACTTTTTCAAGCATTTCATTAACTTCTTTAGTAAAAGACTCCATGGTTTGAGTTTTACCTAGGCGCTTTTTAAAGGAGTCTGCTTTTTTATATTGATCGGTTGGGTCTTTTTGAAATTGACTCAATGCGTCAGTAAAGCCATCTAGATCGGTTGGGTCGGCAATAAGTACACCGTCGGTGTTAATAAGTTTACCGATGCCTCCAACTTCGCTACTTATAATAGGTATTCCAGCTAGGCCGGCTTCGATAAGTATGTTTGGCGTTCCATCAGCGAGGCTCGTGTATACAAAAATGTCGTAATTGTCTGGATTGATGTCCTTAAAGAAGCTTTTATAGGCACCTTTATATTCTAGGTTTTGGATAGCATTGAAGGGGTTTCTTCGATAATGAACAGGGTCTAGTGCGCCGTATGCTGTAAATTTAAAATTTGGGTTGTTTGAGAATTTTTTTGCAAGTTCAGCAAAAAGTACAGGGTTTTTCTCTTTTCTCATATGAGCGGCCCAAAGTACGCGCACTGGACGCTTGGCGTTGAATTCTTCAATATTTTCCCTAGTTGTTTCAGGAAGCTTGAATGGTTGATGATGAATGAGAACTTTTTCATTCGAGAGCCCGTACTCTTGCTGCCATAGTTTTGCTATTTCATTATTGTCAGTAGTTACTACGTCAGACAAAGTGAATATTGCAGGAATAGCATCATGAACATACCCTTCTCGCTTTTTCTCGTCGGTAATAATCTCGTTGTAGCCAGTTAGCACGATCTTTTTGCCGCTGTCTTTAATTGGGTCTGTAAATTTTTCAATATATTTGTAGCCAAGCCGCGAAAGCCCGACATGAAGAATGGCTGGGCTTACAATTTCTATAAGTAACGCAAGGGTGCGAAGGATAACTGTGTCTGAGTTTTTATTTTCACCAACAATTTCTGCCAAGCGAAGGAAATCTACTTCATCCGAGATGCCAAGTTGCTTGTTTGATAAAGATTTGCGACTGGGCTCAGTCGATACTACCAGGACTTTTTTATCTGGGTGCAATTTTGCGATTGTATTAGCGTAGTTAACGAAAAACATATCGGCACCACCAGCAATGAGCCAAGGAACAATAAGCACGTAATCGTATGAATCGCTACGTAGTGAGACTGAACCTTGCGCAAGGCTTGAGCCAATCTCGAAAGACTGTTTAAGGCTACCCTGGGTACGGTGAATGTGAAACTTCTTGCTTGCTGTTAGGAAAACGCTTGAATTATACAAATGCACTGATTGGGTTTCGTTGATTAACCAGGCATCTTCAACAGGGTTAAGGTCATTACCGCCTGACTTGGTTGGTAGCTTTTTCTTTGCCAAGTCGAGGTAGTGGAGTCCTTTTTGAGCTACTTTAATAACTTTCGGGTTATTTTTAAGCAATTCTTTAATTCTCTCTTTTGTTGTAGGAGCTACTACACTTGCTGTATCTGCTTGTGGGGCAAGGGTGCGAAGCTTTTCAAGAGAGTAGAGAGGTGAGCTGTAAGTCAATGCATATCTATCCTCGTCGCTCGGTCGGTGACAACTAAATACAACGGTGTATGGAATGCGTCTAAGAGAAAGGCCGGCGTTCAATAGTGTAGTAACAAGATGCCAGTTTGATTGAACGTAGCCTCGTTTAGGTGTTGGTTGGCTGTATTGTTCAAGTTCCTCAGTAGGTACTATTAGGAAGTGACTGAAGTATTGATTTTCAAACGAACTTAATAGAGTTGTCGCCGTATCGTCGGGAAAGTTAGGGGTCTCTACAACACTATTAAGCTTGTGCTGGTTTTTTGAGTAATATACCTCTGTGTGTGCGTAGCCGATAGAACGACTATTGCCCGACATCTCATCAACCATATTTGTCAGTGTTTGAGGACCGATGCAATCGCCAGCTTCAATTAAAACAGTGTAGGTCGATGTTTTAGCGGACACGAGGGTTTTAAATTGAGTCTGCGACGATTCTTGTTCGATAACTTCAACACATTCTTTGTTCAAGAAGTTGGAATTATCTTGCAGATATTGTTCGAGAAGACGTGTTTTTTTACTTCGATCGACAACTATCTTTATTGTGCTGGTGATATGCTTTGTTGCGGCAAGAAGGCTAAGGATAGTTTTGTGCAGCTCATAGTCTTTCTCGCGAACGAACACGAGGATAGTGAGTTGATTAGTAGTAGGCTTTTGGGTTGCTTTTTTCATCGAATATAAAACACAGACTCACTTAAATATTTTTTGTATTGAACCCTTGTGGGTTTTGAGATTGCCATCGCCAAGAATCTTCACAGGCATCTTGGATAGTTTTTTCTGCTACCCAGCCAAGCTCTTTGTTGGCTTTTTCTGGGCTTGCATAGCAGGATCCTACATCACCGGGTCGACGATCAACGATTTGATAAGGAATGTCTTTTCCAGCGGCTTTTGAGAAGGCAGAAATGAGCTCGAGAACAGAAGTACCAGTGCCTGTGCAGAGGTTGTACACTTCAGTACCAGGTTTAGAGTGATTTAAGGCTGCGACGTGACCCTTAGCTAGGTCAACAACATGAATATAATCTCGCACACCTGTACCATCTTCGGTTTCGTAGTCGTTTCCGAATACACTTACTTTTTCAAGCTTACCAACAGCTACTTGAGAAACGTAGGGTAGAAGATTGTTTGGTACATCATTAGGGTCCTCTCCAATGGTGCCGCTTGCATCAGCGCCAACGGGGTTGAAGTACCTTAGTAACGTAACCTCAAATTCAGGATCTGCAACAGTAACGTCACGAAGAATTTGTTCTAGCATGAATTTTGTTTGGCCGTATGGATTAGTAATACCTACGCCAACACGGCTCGTTTCTTTTAGTGGTAACTCTTCTGGAGTGCCGTAGACGGTTGCAGATGAGCTAAAGATGAACTTCTTAACAGCATGTTTTTGAGCAACTTCAAGGAGTACTAAAGTTGAATCAATGTTGTTTGAGTAATACTCAAGAGGGTGACTTACTGACTGTCCGACTGATTTAAGGCCTGCAAAGTGAATTATTGCGTCAAAATTATATTGAGAAAAAACATCTTCGAGCGCTTCTTTATTGCGGACATCAATTTCATGAAAAGGGATAGTTGTATTGGTTATATTTTCGACGCGACGTATTGCTTCAGAACTACTGTTTGATAGGTTATCCACTACAACAGGTGAGTGGTTATTTTTTACTAATTCAATGAGTGTATGCGTGCCGATGTAGCCAGCCCCGCCTGTTACGAGAATATTCATATCCTCATTATATCCTAAATAAAAACATATCCCATAAAGGGATATGTTAGAAGTCGATTAGTATTGGTTAATGGACTGCTTGTTTCACGAGAGATCTAACTACGTATCGTCCAAGTGTCTTTTTTTGGTAATGTTCGTGTTCACCCTTTGTATCAAATACGCCTGTATGCTGCTTTTTTTCTGTTGTCAGTAATTCATCTAGCGCAGAAGTGATAGTGTGACGAAGGGCAAACGCACTATAGCTAGCTGAGTAATTTTCGTCTTCAATGTCTGCGCTATACTGCCCATCCGGCTTCAGTCCTAGGGGAGTGCGGAAGTCTATAATCGTAAACCCTTCTTCTGGGTCGAAGAGAACATTGTGGGGGTTATCGAATTCAAGAAGGTTATCGGTCATGTACCGTAAAGTCTTCTCTAATTTACTAATGTGTTCTTTTAAAATTTTCCCAATAAGATCTTTTGAAGGAATTTCGGTTATCGGTGTACCTTTCGCAAATTCAGTAACAATAATACCGCTCTCAGGATCGGCTGTGATAAGCTGTTCAAGCCCTTCAATACCAACACCCTTTTCAAGAGCTAAAATTTGAGTAGATGGGTCGGTGACAAACTCGCTATCGCTTCCATAGACTTTATTTTGAATCTTTACAACATACTCATCATCAACAAGGTAGGCTGATTTTTCATAGCCTGCTCCTAAATAGCCATTGATGTTACTTTGTTTTGGCCATTCATCGTAACGCCTTCCGCTAAACTGATCTTTTGAGTAATCAATTCGAGCGTCTAGGATGCCATATACTTTTTCGTGTACATCCAGGACCGCTGGGTGCTCGGCTATAAACTCCTCATAAGCAACAGGTAGTTTACTTTCTGAAGTTGGTTGATTTGATTCTGGTGAAGATAGTGTCATTTTTTGTTTTAGTAAGCGTTAAAATAACTATAGCATATTATTGCTAAAAAGTAAATACATAGGCATAAGGATTATAGTATAATTAAGGAAGATATTTGAACTTCGGAGGTGTCAGCATGTGCGGGATAGTCGGATATATAGGTGATAACAACGCTCAAGGGGTTCTAACGGGCGGATTGCGCCGTCTTGAATACAGAGGATACGATTCTGCCGGTATTGTAACTGTAAATAAAAAGGGCCAGCCTACTCTAATTCGTTCTGTTGGAAAGGTGGCAGAGTTAGACAAACTTGTACAGGATAACATTAAAGAAGACTCGGTAGGGATTGGTCATACACGGTGGGCAACTCACGGTATTCCGGCTGAGCGAAATGCTCATCCGCACAGAGCGGGCGACATATACCTTGTTCATAATGGCATTATTGAAAATTACAAGGAACTAAAAGCTGAACTCGAAGAACATACTTTTATAAGTGATACAGACACCGAAGTACTGGCAGCCCTTGTAAATTCTCTTTATGACGGCAAGACGAAGTTAGTTGATGCCGTTGCTCAGGCCTTAAAGCTAGTTGTGGGTACATATGGTATCGCGGTTGTATCGACTCGCCAACCAGATGAAGTTATTGTTGCTCGTGCCGGCAGCCCTTTAATTATAGGAGTGGGTGACGGCGAGACTATTATTGCTAGTGATGCCTCGGCGTTAGTAGGGCATACTGACCAAGCGATTTATCTCAATGACGGCGAATTAGCTGTCTGTACGGCAGGCGGCGTGGAGCTTATGGACTTAGCGGCTCAGCCAATTTCTGCAAAAGTTGAAACAATTGAAATTGACATGCAAGCTATCCAAAAACAGGGATACGAACACTTTTTACTTAAGGAAATACATGAACAGCCAGTGTCGCTTCGCTCAACCTTAAGTGGGAGGCTGCTTCTCGATGAAAAGAGGGTAAAGCTTGGCGGTTTGAATATGACTGTAGATGAGCTTAGAGAAGTCGAGCATGTTACCATTGTTGGCTGTGGAACTGCCTACTACGCAGGTATGCTAGCTGCATATTATCTTGAAAAATTAGTGGACGGTTTAACTGTTGAGGTGATTATTGCGTCCGAATTCCGCTATCGATCGTTCCACTTACCAAATAATACAGTCGCCCTTGTTGTTTCGCAGTCGGGTGAAACGGCCGATACACTTGCATGTTTACGCGAAATTAAGCAGCGAGGTGTTCGAACATTAGGTATCATTAACGCTGTTGGCTCAACGATCGCTCGAGAGGTTGACGGTGGTATTTATGTTCATGCTGGACCAGAAATTTCAGTAGCTAGTACTAAAGCATTTACATCCCAGGTGTCTGCAATGATTATGTTCGGCATTCAGGTAGCACAGGCAAAAGGTGTGAGCCCAGAACTTACTACAAGGTATGTCGATGAGCTTGCCCGACTTCCTGAAGCCATAGAGGGTGTACTTAAACAATACAACAAAGAGGCTGAAAAGTTAGCCAGTAAGTATGCGACGTACGATCATGTGATTTATTTAGGTCGTGATACAGCCTATCCAGCGGCACTTGAAGGGGCACTTAAATTGAAAGAGATTTCCTATATTCATGCCGACGGATTACCCGCTGGTGAACTGAAACACGGCACACTTGCACTCGTTGATGACCGCTTTTTTGAAGTTTTCTTAATACTTGATAACTGGTTGTTTGAAAAATCAATTAGCGGGCTTCAAGAGATAAATGCCCGAGGTGGACATGTTTTGGTTATTACGGATAGTAAAAAGGATATTGAAGCGGAGACGGTTGTGCGAATAGAGTCTGGGCTTGGACTACTTGCGCCGCTGGTCCTAAACGTTTTTCAACAGTTGTTTGCCTATCATATAGCTGCTGCGAAAGGTAATGACGTAGACCAGCCGCGCAATCTAGCGAAGAGTGTAACGGTTGAATAAGCCGAGATAGGCTATAATGAAAGGATGAAAACAGTTATAGTCAGCGGTTACTTCAACCCGCTTCACGGTGGACACCTTGATATGATCGAGGCTGCAGCAAAACTTGGTGACCATCTAATCGTAATCGTAAACAATGACAAGCAGCAAATACTAAAAAAAGGTAAGATTATTCTTGATGAGAAAAATCGTCTTCGTCTTATGCGTGCACTTAAGGGTGTAGACCAAGTCGTGCTTTCGATTGACGAAGACCCTACTATTATTAAAACTCTTGAAATGGTTGCCGAGCAGCACCCTGGCGACGAGCTTATCTTCGCAAATGGTGGAGATCGAGATTCGGCCAAAGAAGTTCCTGAGGCTGAAGTATGCGAACGATACGGTATTGAAATGATTTTCGATGCAGGCGGTACCGATAAGGCCGACTCTTCAACTCGAATTAATCAAGCTATGGGACACGATCGTTAGAAAATTTTTCTATACGCTATACGTAGCGTAAAGTAGGGAGAGATGAAAAGAGAGGGTTCTAATAGACTTCTCGCTCTGGAGGGGCTGAGAGGTGTCGCTGCAATAATGGTGGTGGTATTTCATATGCTCCTTATTTTTTGGTGCTATATGATTTACGGACCTGTTATTAGCGATGGTATTCAAAATATGCGCTTTGAGGACAACCTGTATGCCTCGCCGCTTTTTTCTCTGTATTCAGGTACCTTTGCGGTAGCAATCTTCTTTGTGCTTAGTGGTTTTGTTCTCTCAATTGGGTTCTTTACAACGGGTAAGGTTCAAATACTTCAGAAATTAGCTGCTAAGCGATATTTACGGCTCATGTTGCCGGCTTTGGCGTCTATTATGTTGGCTTGGTTAATAATGAGTTTGAACTTATCGAACATTGAGCAAGCGCATGCTGTTACTCAATCAGCGTGGCTTGGCCCTCACTGGGCATTTGAACCAAGCTTTTTTGATGCAATTTGGCAGGGGATTTGGAGTATTTTTACGACAAATGAAGTGTACTATAACCCTGTATTATGGACGATGCTCTACGAGTTTATTGGGTCGCTTTTTATTTTCTTGATACTTATTTTATTTGGAAAACTTGAGAAGCGTTGGATCGTATATATATTCTTTATCTTCTTGACATTCAAAACCTGGTATCTAGCATTTATTCTTGGAATGATTCTGGCAGATTTATACAGCCAGAAGAAATTTCCTTTTACTAACACCTCTCCAAAGCTTATGGGCACAATCTTAGTGCTAGGTATGTTTTTTGGAGGGTATCCATCATTTGGGCCTACAAATACAAGCATATATGAAACATTAAAAATCTCCGGGTTAACTGATACTCAGAACCTTTCTTTATACACAACAGTTGGTGCGCTACTGGTTATTGTCGGCGTATTAACGGTACCTGCTGTTAGTAGGGTTTTCTCTACTCGATTTATAAGTGGGCTTGGAAAGTATACTTTCTCGTTGTATCTCACCCATTCATTAGTTTTATTTACCGTTACAACAGGTTTATTCGTATGGTTTATTTCATTCATGGGCTTCAATAGGGCGGCGTTACTTGCATTGACGCTTTCAATCCCTGTTATCGTTCTTGTAAGCTATCTCTTTGAGAGATATGTCGACGCACCATCTATAAAAGCTTCAGGGGTGTTTGCAAACTGGATGTTAGGGCTGCCTCAAAACACATCACCAGCTGCATATACGGCTGAGAAGAAAACAAGTTGGTTACGTCGAACATATAACGCATTTAAGCAAAAGGTAATAGAGATAAGATCTACATAAAAACAGATGTGGCAGAATTGCCAGGCCATAGGATCAGGAGTATAGTTATTTCCCATGGAGCCACAAACAATGATTGAAAAAGAACCAAATATGCAACTATCTATTACCGAACTTTCACCAATGGGATATGGAAACCCTGATTCAACGATTAGCTACGATAAGCAGCGTGAAAGCGGTGAACTTCGTCCACTTGTGGATGAGTCTGCACAAGAATTTATTCGCTCGAAAGAGGGGATGGTGCCAGTACGGGAGAAGGACGACGGCTGTATTGATGGTCGGCCAACTGAATCACTGTATCTTACTGAAAATGGTGAGTTAACGACAAAAACCGCTAATAGTGAAAATCATGAACGAGCCAAGGTAGCGGGCGGTGGATATATCACTAGCCAGGCTATGTTGCTTGGTATTGGTGTGCGTGGCGAAAATGTCGATAAAGAC
>JAEZBT010000146.1 GCA_023426865.1 Actinomycetes bacterium | reverse complement strand
GCTCTTCCGGCCCCGGATGGATGTGGATCAGGGTCTCGGCCGTCCGGGTGCGGTCCAGCAGGGTGTAGCCCTGCGTCGGGTTCTCGCCCATGCGCGCGCCTATAACCAACAGCAGGTCGGCGTCCTTGACCCGAGCCACCAGCTTCGGGTTCGGTCCGAGGCCGAGGTCGCCCGCATAGCCGGGGTGGTCGTTACGGATCAGATCCTTGCGGCGGAAGGACAGTGCGAGGGGCAGGCCCAGACGTTTTGCCCAGTCGGAAATCGCGTCGGTCGCTTCATCGGTCCAGCCCGAACCGCCCAGGATCAGCATCGGGCGTTCGGCGCGCGACAGGCGTTCGCGCACCTGTTCGACGAAGGCCGGGTCCAGGGCGGCCTTGGCCGGGACGACGGGGCGGATCGGCGCGGGGCCGCCATCCTCGTGCAGGATGTTTTCGGGCAGGGCGACGACCACAGGGCCCATGCGGCCCTGCTGGGCCGTGGCGAAGGCGCGTTCGACCGCTTCGACGGTGCGTTCAGGGCTTTCGATCTCGGTGGCCCATTTGGCCAGGCCGCCGAAGACCTCGCGGTAGTCGACCTCCTGGAAGGCGCCGCGGCCGCGGTCGGTCAGGGCGATCTGGCCGACGAACAGGATCATCGGGGTCGAATCCTGGTGCGCCGTGTGCACGCCGATCGAGGCGTGGGTCGCGCCAGGCCCGCGCGTGACCATGCAGACGCCGGGGCGGCCGGTCAGCTTGCCGTAGGCCTCGGCCATGTTGGCGGCGCCGGCCTCGTGGCGGCAGACGATGACCTCGATCTGGTCGCGGACATCGGCCAGGGCGTCGAGAACGGCCAGATAGCTCTCGCCCGGCACGCAGAAGACCTTGTCGACCCCGTTCATCACCAGGGTTTCGACCAAACGGCGGGCGGCGGTTCCGGAAGCTTGCGTCATGGTTTCGCCGTTAGCAGATTGGAGGATGAATTGGCCATGCAACCTTATGGCCAAGCTTCACGTTGAAGCGCCAAATCGACCACGGGGATTTCATCATGCGCAAGCTCATTGTTTTCGGCGTCATCGCCGCCGCCCTGGCCACCGCAGCCTGCAACACCGTTTCGGGCATCGGCCGCGATCTGTCCGCCGCCGGTCAGGCCGTCACCTCGGGTTCGGAACGCGCCAAGAGCTGACGTCGAAGGCGTCGCCGTGGTCGCGGCGCCGTCTTTTACCTTCCGGCCACAAATCCGCAGAGGAAGTCTGTCATTCTGGCGGCGCAAATCGGAGGAATTGAGATGGGACTTGTGGATAATGTTCTGGGCGGCCTCGGCGACGACGCCGCCGGCGGCCTGGCCGACCTGCTCAAGGGGCAGGGCGGCGTGGCGGGTCTGGCTGAAAAGTTCGGCCAGAACGGTCTGGGCGACGTGGCCGCTTCGTGGATCGGCAAGGGCGGCAACGCTGCGATCAGCCCTGAGCAGATCGCCGCCGTCATCGGCTCCGGCCCGATCGCCGACTTCGCCCGGAAGCTGGGCGTTTCGCCGGAACAGGCCAGCGAGACCCTGGCCGGACTGTTGCCGGAAGCCATTGACCGCCTGACGCCGAACGGCTCGGCGGAGGGCTCGGACGACATGCTCGGCGGTCTGTTGAACAACCTGCCGGGCGGCCTCGGCGGCGCCTTGGGCGGTCTGTTCAAACGCTGAAGCCTGGGGTCAGGCCTCGGCCTCATAGGTGACGCCCGTCAGATAGAGACCGTCTGACGGTGCCACCGGGCCGCATCGCGCGCGGTCCTTGGCCGCCAAGGCATCGGCCAGATCGGCCGGGCCCCAGCGATTGAGGCCCACTTCGACGATGCTGCCCGTCATGGACCGCACCTGACGGTGCAGGAAGCTGCGCGCCTCGAACACCAGATGCACCTCTTCGCCGACGCGGGAGACGCGGGCGACGTCCAGCGTCTTGAGCGGGCTGGCCGCCTGACAGGCGGCGTCGCGGAAGGTGGTGAAGTCGTGATGGCCGATCAGGTGTTGCGCGGCGGCGTGCATGGCCTCGGCGTCCAGGGGCTTCCTGACGTGCCAGACACGGCCCCGGTCCAGCGCCGGACGGCCGGGCCGGTTCAGGATGCGATACAGGTATTTGCGCCCATTGGCGGTGAAGCGCGCGTGCCAGTCGTCGCTGACCGGGGTGCAGTCCAGCACCGCCACGGCCTCCTTCACCAGATGGGCGTTCAGGGCGTTCATCACCGTCTGCGCCGGCCAGTCGCGCTCCAGATCGACATGACAGGTCTGGCCTGTGGCGTGGACGCCCGTGTCGGTTCGCCCAGCGGCGGCGATGCGCACGCTCTGGCCGCTGAAGGCGGCGATCGCCGTCTCGATCGCGCCCTGCACGGTGGGCTGATCGGTCTGAGCCTGAAAGCCGTTGTAGGCCGAGCCGTCGTATTCGACCGTGAAGCGGTATCGGGGCATTATCCTTGGGGGCCGCGATCAGAAGGCTCCGCCTTCTCGACCCGATGCGGCCCGTCCAAAACCACGCCTGCCGGAACCGGAAAGCCGCGCAGCATTTCCTCGGCCGATTGCGCCGCCTTGCCGGGACGCTGCACGCGAGTCAGGCGCACCGCGCCGTCGCCGCAGGCGATCGTCAGGGCGTCGTCCAGCACCTGACCGGGCGCGCCTTCGCCTTCAGCCAGAACCGACATCAGCGCCTTGACGCGCACCGGCTCGCCGTCGGCCTCGACCTCGAACCAGGCGCCGGGGAAGGGCGACAGGCCGCGGATGTGGGCGTCCACCTCGGCGGCTGGGCGGGTCCAGTCGATGCGGGCTTCGGCCGTGGTGATCTTCTTCGCATAGGTCGCCTCGCCCGCCTGCTGCGTCTCGGTGAAGCCGCCGCGCTCGATGGCCGCCAGCGCCCGGGGCCACAGGGCGGCGCCGACATGGGCCATGCGGTCGCCCAGAGAGGCGGCTGTG
>JAEZBT010000474.1 GCA_023426865.1 Actinomycetes bacterium | reverse complement strand
TCGTCGCCCTCGAGCATCGCCCGCTGCTCGCGCTGGCGGCGCTCCGGGCGACCTCGGCCGCGTCGAACGCCGGGTTCGCCACGCCAGGGATCCGGACCAGCGCGGCGAGGTCCTCGCGCGCCTGCGGCCAACCCTCCCGGACCCTCGTCCGGAGGGTGTCCTCGGGCACCGCGGGAGACGTGGAGCCTCCGGAGGGAGCGCGCGGGGCAGGGCTGGGGGCGGCGTCGGCGTCGGTCACGGCCCACAACGGTACCCGCGCCCTCGCGTAACCTTGGCCCGTGCCTCCCAGCAAGCGAACCCCGACCTCACCGCCCGCGGAGCGCCCGAGCACCCCGGGCAAGGGCCGGCCGACCCCGACCCGCAAGCAGGCCGAGGCCGCCCGGCGACGTCCCCTCGTCCCGGACACCCGTGGCGACAAGAAGGCCCGCAAGGCCGCCCTGCGCGAGCAGCGCATGCGTGAGCAGCAGGCGATGCTCGAGGGCGACGAGCGCTACCTGCCCGCCCGCGACAAGGGCCCGGTGCGTCGGATGGTGCGCGACATCGTCGACTCCCGCCGCAACTTCGGCGACCACTTCGTCTGGTACGCGCTCGGTCTGCTCGGCGGCATGTTCGTCGTCACGGGCATGCAGTCCACCCTCGGCCAGGAAGCCGCTCTCCAGGCGCTCCTGGTGCTCAACTACCTGACGATGGCCGTCGCGGCCGCGGCGATCGTCGACGGCTGGCTCCTGTCGCGCCGGCTCCGCCGGACGCTCGAGGCGAAGTTCAGCGCCGAGAAGATCGTCCGTGGCACGGTCATGTACGGCGTCCTGCGCGCCTACCAGATGCGCCGGATGCGGATGCCGAAGCCCAAGGTCGAGCGGGGCGAGAAGCTGCACTGACCCGGGAGGGTCGAAACGATTCGCGCGCGACCGAGTAGGGTGGTCGCATGAAGCATCGGTTCCTCGGCACGAGCGGTCTGCAGATCTCCGAGATCGCCTACGGCAACTGGCTCACGCACGGATCGCAGGTCGAGAACGACGCCGCGACCGCCTGCGTGCACGCCGCGCTCGACGCGGGCATCACGACCTTCGACACCGCCGACGTCTACGCGAACACGGTCGCCGAGCAGGTCCTGGGCGACGCCCTTGCCGGCCAGCGCCGCGAGTCGCTCGAGATCCTCACGAAGGTGTTCTGGCCGACCGGCCCCGGCGGCCCCAACGACTCCGGCCTGTCCCGCAAGCACGTCATGGAGTCGATCAATGGCTCCCTGCGCCGGCTGCGCACCGACAACGGCGACGTCTACCAGGCGCACCGGTACGACCACGGCACGCCGCTCGAGGAGACGATGCAGGCGTTCGCCGACGTCGTGCGCCAGGGCAAGGCCCTGTACATCGGCGTCAGCGAGTGGACGGCGGACCAGATCCGCGCCGGCCACGCGATGGCCAAGGACCTGGGCTTCCAGCTCATCTCCAACCAGCCGCAGTACTCGATGCTGTGGCGCGTCATCGAGGCGGAGGTCGTGCCGACGTCGCGCGAGCTCGGCGTCTCGCAGATCGTCTGGTCGCCCATCGCGCAGGGCGTGCTCACCGGCAAGTACAAGCCGGGGGCGCCGCTGCCCGCCGGGTCCCGCGCGACGGACGAGAAGGGCGGGGCGAGCATGATCAAGTCGTTCCTGCGCGACGACGTCCTCGAGCGCGTGCAGGGCCTGCAGCCCGTCGCCGACGAGCTCGGCCTGACGATGGCGCAGCTCGCGATCGCGTGGGTGCTCGCCAACGACAACGTGTCCGCCGCGATCATCGGCGCCTCGCGCCCGGAGCAGGTCCACGACAACGCGAAGGCCGGTGGCGTCGAGCTGCCCGCCGAGGTGCTCGCGCGCATCGACGAGGTGCTCGGCGACGTCGTCGTCACCGACCCTGCCGAGACGGCGAAGGCGTCGCCGGCGCACCGCCTGACCTGACGCACGGCACGACGCACGACCTGACGACGCCCCGCACCGACCGTGCGGGGCGTCGTCGCGTCACAGGTCGACGGTCGCGTTCTCGCCGCCGTCGTACGCCTCACCGGTGACCTTGGCCTTGACGAGGCTGAAGACCGTCGCGAGCCGGCCGCCGGGGCTGTCCCAGTACTCGGCGGTGTGCGCCCGCACGCGCACGAGGCACACCTCGGGCGTCGACGGACCGTCGGGGAACCACGCCTCGGCCACCGGGTTCCACAGCTCCTCGATCCGCGCGCGGTCCTCCACGACCTCCGCCGTGCCGGACAGGGAGAGCCACGACGACGAGCCCGTGAACGACGCGTTCACGGGTGAGCCCGCGCGGATCTCCGCGACCTTGTGCGAGTCGAGCGCGGTGAAGAACCACAGGTCGCCGTCGAACTCGGCCTCCTGCAGGCCCATCGGGCGGCTGACGAGCCGTCCGGACGCGTCGCGGGTCGTGAGCATCGCGATGCGGTGGTCACCGAGCAGCTCGCGGACCTTCGCGAGCGCCTCCGTCGGCGTCGGCTCGTCGGGCGCGGGGCGTCCGTGGGCGGGGTCGTGCTGCGAGTCCGTCATGGCC
>JAEZBT010000124.1 GCA_023426865.1 Actinomycetes bacterium | reverse complement strand
GTCACCGAGCGCGGCAGGGCCAGGCCGGCCGCCACGAGAGCGGCGTCAGGCAGGACCCGGCCGGGGGAGATGTCGCGGGCGCGGGCGTCGGCGTCCCGGGCCTCCCAGAGCGCGCGGACGACGGCGAGGCCCCGGGCGCTGCGCACGGCGTGCAGGCCCGACGTCCGCCGCCAGGGCTCGAGGCGCGGTGCCGGCGGGGGAGCGTCGCGCACCGCGGCGAACTCCTGGCGTGCCCACTCCTCCTTCCCGGCCTCGCGTAGACGCTCGGCGAGGACGTCGCGCACCTGCACCAGCAGCTCCACGTCCAGCGCTGCATACCGGAGCCACTCCGCCGGCAGCGGCCTGGTCGACCAGTCGACGGCCGAGTGCTCCTTGGCCAGTCCCAGGCCGAGCACGTCCGCGACGACGGCCGCGAGGCCGACGCGCTCCATCCCGAGGAGCCGGGCGGCGAGCTCGGTGTCGAAGACCACGTCGGGGACCAGGCCCTGCTCCGCGAGCCCGGGGAGGTCCTGCGAGGCGGCGTGCAGCACCCACTCCACACCGCGCAGCGCGGTCGAGAGCGACGAGAGGTCCGGCAGGGCGACCGGGTCGATGATCGCGGTTCCTGCCCCCGCCCGGCGCACCTGCACGAGGTAGGTGCGCTGCCCGTAGCGGTAGCCGGACGCTCGCTCGGCGTCCACGGCGACGGGCCCGTTCCCGGCGGCGAACGCGGCGACGACCGCGGCGAGCCGTTCGGGCGTGTCGACGACGTCGGGGATGCCGTCCGCGGGCTCCGTCAGCGGCACGACGTGCTGCTCGGGGGGCGTGGGCGTCACGGCCGGCTCGCGGGTGGCCGCCGGAGCCGCGGGAGTCTCCGGCGGGGTCGCCGCCGAGTCCGGGTTGGCCATGGGGCCACGGTAGGGCCTAAGGCGCGACGCGCCGGGGCGACGGGCCGGGGAGGGCCAGGATCAGCGCAGCAGCTCGTGCCGGATGGCGAACGCGACCATCTCGGCACGGTCCCCGGTGCCGATCTTCCGCGAGATGCGGGCCAGGTGGCTCTTCACGGTGAGCGCCGAGAGCGCGAGCTCCTCACCGATCTCCCGGTTCGACCTGCCGTCCGCGACGAGCCGCAGGACGCCGACCTCGCGTGCCGTGAGCGCGGGCGCGCCCGGCGGGGTCTGTCCGCCGTTGCCGGCACCGCGGGCGGCGCCGGGCGCCTCGGCCGTCACCGCGCCGCGCACCCCACCGCCGAGCAGCGCGACGAGGTCACGACGACCGGCCTTGCGGGTGAGCAGGACGGCGCGCATGGAGTCCCTCCGGCGCAGTGACCGCACGAGCGTCCCCGCCTCGCCCTCGGCGATCTCCGGGATCACCAGGCACAGCGGGCCGTCGTCGGACGGCGCCTCCGCCGCGGACCGGGCCGCCGCCCGGGCCGGGGGGTGTGCACGGGATCGGGGCACCGGCGGGGTGCGGAGCTGCTCGACTGTCATGTCGCTCCGAGTCGGCGGGGGGACGCTGTTCGTGCGATATCGGCACATGCAGGGCCGGCCTTGAGGCCCGGATCCCGACCGTCTCGCTGGTCGGTCAGGATGCCTTGCGGATCGTCAGCGCCGCGGCGAGAGCGAGGCCACGCCGTCGGGCAGGGGCGGGAGACCCGCGGCGGTGCACAGCACCGTCGCCCAGGCCGACAGGTGTGCGCCCAGGTCGCCGTCCGGTGTCCAGGAGGCGCGGATCTCGACCTCCACCTCACCGGGCCGCTCCGCGAGCGCGCCGAAGGACTGCGACACGACGCGCGTCACCGTGCCGCCCAGGGCGTGGTGGCCGGCATCGGCATGGGTCAGCGCGTCCTCGACCCAGGTCCACGCGGCCTCGCACAGGAGCGGGTCGGCCCCCAGCTCGGCGTCGAGCGCAGCCCTGACCAGCGTCACGACCCGGAAGGTGCCCTCCCATGCCTCCTGCCCGGCCGGGTCGTGCAGCACGACGAACCGTCCGGAGGCGGGCTCCACCTCGGGGACCAGGTCGTCGTCCGTCGACACCACCTCGGCGCTGAGGGCGACGGCGTACGGGGCGATCCTCGCGGGGGCCGGGATCTCGCTCAGGCGGACCTCGGCGCGCAGGCGCCGGCCGCCGAGGGCCTCCAGGGCCTGCACGAACGCCGTAGGCACGTCCGCGTCGGGAGTGATCACAACGGCAGCGTACGGCCGCGCCGCCACCGTGTCCCGGACCGGCACGCTGGCCACCGTGCGCCCTGCGGGCCCGACTAGGCTGTCTCGACGTCGCCACCGGCGCACGCACGCGAACCGAGCACGGAGGTCCTACGCATGACTGCTGCCGGCACTGCCCAGATCGGTGTCACCGGGCTGGCCGTGATGGGCCGCAACCTGGCCCGCAACTTCGCGCGGAACGGGTACACGGTCGCGGTCCACAACCGCTCCGTGGAGCGCATGGAGTCGCTGGTCGCCGAGCACGGCGACGAGGGGACCTTCGTGCCCGCACGCACGATGGCAGAGCTGGTCGCGGCGCTCGAACGGCCGCGGAAGGTCGTCATCATGGTCAAGGCCGGGGCGGCGACAGACGCGGTCATCGACGAGCTGGTCCCGCTCCTGGAGGCGGGCGACATCGTCGTCGACGCCGGCAACGCGCACTTCCCCGACACGGTGCGGCGGGAGGCAGCGCTCGCTTCGAGAGGCCTTCACTTCGTCGGGACCGGCGTGTCCGGCGGCGAGGAGGGAGCGCTCAACGGCCCGTCGATCATGCCCGGCGGCACCGCGGAGGCGTACGCGTCGCTCGGCCCGATGCTCGAGCGGATCGCCGCGCAGGTGGACGGCACGCCCTGCTGCACCCACGTGGGCCCGGGCGGTGCGGGCCACTTCGTCAAGATGGTGCACAACGGCATCGAGTACGCGGACATGCAGCTCATCGCCGAGGCCTACGACCTGCTGCGGCAGGGCCTGGGCGCCTCGGCCGGCGAGCTCGCGCAGGTCTTCGCCGAGTGGAACACCGGCGACCTGGAGTCCTTCCTCATCGAGATCACCGCTGAGGTGCTCGCGCACACGGACGCCGCCACGGGCGCCGCCTTCGTCGACGTCGTCGCCGACGCGGCCGAGCAGAAGGGCACCGGCCGCTGGACCGTGCAGAGCGCGCTGGACCTCGGCGTGCCGGTCACCGGCATCGCCGAGGCGACCTTCGCGCGGGCCCTGTCCGGCTCCGCGCCCCAGCGCGCGGCCGGCCAGGCGCTGCCCGCGCACACCACCGCGTGGGACGTGACCGACCGCGCCGCGTTCGTCGAGGACGTGCGGCGGGCGCTGTACGCCTCGAAGGTCGTCGCGTACTCCCAGGGCTTCGAGCAGATCGCCGCCGCGTCCGCCGAGCTCGGCTGGGACGTCGACCGCGGTGCGATGGCCCGGATCTGGCGGGGCGGCTGCATCATCCGCGCGCGGTTCCTGGACCGCATCACGCAGGCCTACGAGCGCGACGCGGCCCTGCCGCTGCTCCTGGCGGACCCGTCCTTCGCCGACGCCGTCGGGCAGTGCGTCGAGGCGTGGCGTCGCGTGGTCGCCGCCGCCGCCACGCACGGCGTCCCGGTCCCGGCCTTCGCGTCCTCGCTCGCGTACTACGACGGCGTCCGCGCCGGCCGGCTGCCCGCGAACCTCATCCAGGCGCAGCGCGACTACTTCGGCGCGCACACCTACCGGCGCACCGACCGCGCGGGCTCGTTCCACACCGACTGGTCCGGCGACCGCGCCGAGAACGAGGCCTGAGCCGGTGCGCGCCGCCGTCCCGGCTCCCGACCTCCAGCCCGTCGTCCTCGGCGGCGACATCGGCGCCTACAGCGTGGCGCGGGCGTTCCACGAGGCGTACGGCGTGCGCGCCGTCGTCGTCTCGTCGGTGGCGACGGGCGTGGTGCGGCACTCGACCGTCCTCGACAACGTGGTCGAGCCGCGGATCGACGACCCGAGCACGGCCGTCGCGCGCCTGCGGGCGATCGCCAGCCAGTACCCGGGCAAGCGGCTGCTCCTGCTCGGCTCGGCGGACTGGCTCGTGCGGACGATCGTCGAGAACCGCGCCGAGCTCGAGGACCTGTACGTCATCCCGTACGTCGACCGCGCGACGCTCGACCTGGTCACCGACAAGGAGAACTTCGGGCGCCTGTGCACCGAGCTCGGGCTGGCGCACCCCACGACCGTGGTGCACGACGTCGGCGCGGGCGGCGTCCCGGACACGTCGGGGCTGCGCTTCCCCGTCATCGCCAAGACGGGCAACACCGCGGCGTACCACCACGTCGAGTTCCCGGGGAAGAAGAAGGTCTTCACGGTCGACACGCCAGCCGAGCTCGCGGACCTCATGGCGCGTGTGCGCGCTGCCGGGTACACGGACACGTTCGTCATCCAGGACTTCATCCCCGGCGACGACTCCGGCATGCGCATCCTCACGTGCTACTGCGACACCGCCGGCCGGATGCGGTTCGCCTCGTTCGGCCACGTGCTGCTCGAGGAGCACACCCCGGGCGCACTGGGCAACCCGGCAGGCATCATCACGCGCGACGACGCGGCGATCGTCGAGCAGGCCCGGCGGCTGCTGGAGCACATCGGCTGGCGCGGCTACGCGAACTTCGACCTCAAGTACGACCCGCGCGACGGGCGGACCGTGTTCTTCGAGCTGAACCCCCGGCTCGGGCGGAGCAACTTCTACGTCACCGCGGCAGGCCGCAACACGACCGAGCTGTACGTACGCGAGCGGATCCAGGGGCTCGACCCCTTGCCGCCGGGCGCGGGCGAGCGCCTCGCGGACGAGCACCTGTACACGGTGCTCCCGCGGACGCTGCTCCTGCGGTACGTGGCCGACCGCGCGCTCCGGGCCAGGACCCGGCGGCTGTTCCGCACCCGCCGCGCCACCAACCCGCTGTGGTACTCCGCCGAGCGCGACCCCCGACGCATCGCCTACCTCGTCGTCGCGCAGCTCAACCAGTTCCGCAAGTACGCGCGGCACTACCCGCCGCCCCCGCGCCGGCCCGAGCCGGCGAGGCCGCGTTGAGCGGGCGACGGCCCCTGGTCGGGGTCATCGGCGGCGTCGGCCCGCAGGCGACGGCCTACTTCCTCGACATGGTCGTCCGCCTGACCGAGGCCGGGCGGGACCAGGAGCACCTCGACATGGTGGTGCTCAACCACGCGTCCATCCCGGACCGGACAGCGTTCATCCTCGGGGAGTCGGACGAGAACCCCGGCCCCGTGATGGCCGACGACGCCCGGCGGCTCGCGGCCTTCGGCGCGGACCTGCTCGTGCTGCCGTGCAACACGGCGCACCACTTCACGCAGGAGATCGAGGCCGCCGTCGACGTGCCGCTCGTGAACATCGTCGCCGAGACCGTCGCCGAGGTGCGGCTCCGGGTGGGCGACGTCGCCGCCGTCGGGCTGCTGGCGACGAGCGGCACGGTCCGCGCGGGCGTGTACCAGCGCGCGATCGAGGCGGCCGGCGCGCGCACGGTGCTGCCCGACGAGCAGGGCCAGGCGTCGCTCATGCGGATCATCTACGACCAGGTCAAGGCGGGGCGGCCCGTGGACGTCGAGGAGTTCCGTGCCCTTGTGGCGGGCCTGCGGGCCCAGGGCGCCCGGGCCGTGGTCCTCGGCTGCACCGAGCTCTCGGTCGTCGCGGCGGACTTCGACCTGCTCGCCCAGGACGCCGCGCTCGTGGACTCCCTCGACGTCCTCGCCCGTCGCACGATCGAGCGCGCGGGCGGCTCCGTTCGCGGCTGAGGCCGGCTCCCGGCCCGTGGTGGGCCTCAGCCCAGCCGGCTCGTCCCCGCGTAGAGGTGGAGCACGGGCACCCGCAGCTCCTCGCGCGCCCGGGACGCCCAGTCGCGGTGGAACGTGTCCTCGAGGGCGTGCGGCAGGGTCACCACGACGATCTCGCTGACCTCGCGGGCGGCGACGACGGCGCGCAGCGCCGGCAGCGGGTCGTCGGCGACCAGGACGCCGTCCGCCTGCGCGCCCGCGGCCGCGAAGGCGGCGAGGCTGGCCGCGAGCTGCTGTTC
>JAEZBT010000106.1 GCA_023426865.1 Actinomycetes bacterium | reverse complement strand
CCCGCCGCCGTGGCCCTGCACGCCGTGGTGCGCGCGCAGGCCCGCGCGCACCGCTGCGCGCTCGAGGGCCCGGAAGGCGGGCTCGCCGTCGTCGACGAAGATCTCGGTGATCGGCTTGCCCGCGGTCGCCTCGACGTCGGCGTCGGTGTCCCGCACAGGCAGCGCCAGCAGCGCGCCGAGCTGGGCGCCCACCGAGGACTTCCCCGCGCCCGGCGGCCCCACGAGGACGACGCGCGGCCCCGCGTGCGCGGGAGACACCCCGGCCGTCACCGCTGCATCGGCGGGACGGCCTCGAGGTACGCCTCGAGGTTCCGCGCGACCTCGCGCACGCTGTCGCCGCCGAACTTCTCCAGGACGGCGTCCGCGAGGACGAGAGCCACCATCGCCTCCGCGACGACCGCGGCCGGCGGGACGGCGCAGACGTCCGAGCGCTGGTGGATGGCCTGCGCGGGCTCTCCCGTGACGACGTCGACGGTCGCCAGCGCGCGCGGCACGGTCGAGATGGGCTTCATCGCGCCGCGCACCCGCAGCACCTCGCCGTTGGTGACGCCGCCCTCGATCCCGCCTGCGCGGTTGGTGCGGCGCACGATCAGCCCGGTCTCCGGGTCCCGCTCGATCTCATCGTGCGCCGCCGAGCCGCGCCGGGCGGCAGTGCGGAACCCGTCGCCGATCTCGACACCCTTGAACGCCTGGATGCCCATCACGGCGGCCGCGAGCCGCGCGTCGAGCCGCCTGTCCCAGTGCACGTAGCTGCCCAGCCCCGTCGGCAGGCCGTACGCGAGCACCTCCACCACGCCCCCGAGCGTGTCCCCGGACTTGTGGCACTCGTCGATCTCCTCGACCATCGCGGCCGAGGTCGGGGCGTGGAAGCAGCGCACCGGGTCCTCGTCGAGGGCCGCGGCGTCGTCGGGCGTGGGCAGGACCGCGTCGTCCGGGACCTCGACCGGCCCGATCGCCGTGACGTGCGCCACGAGGCGGACGCCGGCGGCCTGCTCGAGGAACGCCGCAGCGATCCGGCCGAGCGCCACCCGCGTCGCCGTCTCGCGGGCCGACGCGCGCTCGAGGACGGGCCGCGCGTCCTCGAACCCGTACTTGCGCATCCCGACCAGGTCGGCGTGGCCGGGCCGCGGTCGCGTGAGCGGGCGGTTGCGGGCCACCTCGCGCGCGTCGCCCGTACCGGCGTCGACCATCAGCGCCTCGGGCGGCACCGGGTCGGCCGACATGACGTCGACCCACTTGGGCCACTCGGCGTTCCCGATCTCGACGGCGATCGGTCCGCCCTGCGAGACACCGTGTCGCACGCCGCCGAGGATCCGCAGCTCGTCGGTCTCGAAGCTCATCCGCGCCCCGCGACCGTAGCCGAGGCGGCGGCGCGCGAGGGCGTCGGCGAGATCGGTGGTCGTGACCTGCACGCCTGCGGGCAGGCCCTCGAGCACACCGACCAGGGCGGGGCCGTGGGACTCCCCGGACGTCAGCCAGCGCAGCATGCCGCCATCCTTCCACGGGGCGGAACGCACACCGGCCCGCGTCCGGGCGACGGACGCGGGCCGGGGGTCGAGTCGGGTGGCAGGCGATCAGCTCGGCGACTCCTCCGAGGCGCCGCCGGACTCGCCGCCGCCCGCCGCCGTCCCCGTGGCCGCGTCGGGCGCGAGGACGTACAGGAAGCCGTCCACGAGCAGCTCCGCATCGCCCTCGTGCGTCGCGGGCCGGCCACCGGAGGCCTCCGCCTCCTTCTGCCCAGTCACCTGGTACCCCGTGACGAGGTACAGGCGGTTCATCGCGGTCTGCAGCCGCTCCATGAAGGCGACGGTGTTGTCGTAGGTGCCCAGCACCACCACTTGCGTGGGCATCACCACCAGGCCGTTGACGCCGGCGACGGGATCCGGCGCGGCATCCGCCTCCGCTTCATCCTCCGCGTCGACCGGCTCGTCCGTCGCATCGTCCGCCGCCGGCGCGGGATCCTCCAGCGCGGCGGCGGCGAAGAACGTCTCCGGCAAGCCGAACGTCGTGCCGACGACCGTCACACCGCTGGCGGTCGCTGCCCATTCGATCTCGCGCAGGAAGTCCGCCTGACCGTCCTCGGCCGGGATACCGATCTGGAGCGCGGCGAGCTCGGCCTTGTACTCCTCGAGGTGCTCTGACTGCTCCTGCAGGGTGGCGAGCCGCCGTTCGTGGATGGCGTTCTGCTGTCGGATGGAGTCCGCCTCGTCGTCGGCCTTCGCCGCCCTGTCGAGCTGCGGCGAGATGCCGAGCAGCCAGGCCAGGCCCAAGATCGCGAACGACAGGAGTGCCGTTCCGAGGATCCAGGGACTCGACTTCGGTGCCTTCACGTCAGTCCTCCTCGTCCGCGGTGTCGTCATCCTCGGTCACCTCGACGAACCGCGCGGCGTAGGCGCTCGGCAGGATCTGCACGGTGCCCGAGACCTCGTAATACGGAGTGCCTGCCCAGGCGCCCTCAGTTGCCTCAGTGATCGGGGTTGCCGTGATGTATGCGTCCGCGAACCCGTCGATCGTCTCGAGCTGCTCGGCCCATCCAGCAATGTCCTGCATGGTGAGCGCGCGGCCCTGGAACGTGATCTGGCCCACCGAGCCGGGCGTGGCGAGCACGTTCGTGGTGGGCACGAGGAAGGCCATCGGCGTAGTGCCGGACATCTGAATCGTCTCGAACGCCACGGTCAACGGTGCGACCTGCATGAACGCCCGCATCCGTACGGCCCAGAGCACCTCGGTGGAGAACCCGAGCGTGCGCGCCGTCTGCGCTGCCTCGAGCCGGCCCATCACTTCGGGGACCTCTGTGTACTCGGCCTGCTGGGCGAGGAGCTCGCGCGTGCGGTCCTGCTCGCGCCCAAGGTCGTCGTTCGCGGTCGACACTGCGGCCGCCGACCACACGTACCCCGCCGCGGCGACCCCGATCACCGCCACCACCACGAGGCCGAGGAGGCGCTTGGTCGTCCGTAGCGTGCGGGACGCGCGCACCTCCGGAGGAAGCAGGTTCACCTGTGGCTGAGGGGGTGCCCCCACGACCACCCCACCACGTGTCGCGCTCATGCCGCCACCGCCATACCCAGGCCGACGGCCACCGAGCACTCGATCTGCTCGTTGGCCAGCACGTCGCCACCGGGGACTGTCCGGGCCATGCGCATGGCGCCCAGCGGTTGACCCAACGACACCGGCAGTCGGCTCGCGCTCGACAGGAACTGGCCCAGACCCGGCATCCGCGCCATCCCGCCGCTCAGCACGACACTTTCGGCAGCGCGACCAGGGTGGTTGCTCGCGTAGTACACGAACGTGTTGCGGATGGAGTCCACCAGGGTGCGGGTCACCGCGTTCACCGTCTGGGCGGCAGCGGCGAGCGACTCGTGCACCTGGAGCCCCACGCCGGTCTCGCGCTTGATCCGCTCCGCCTCCGGCCAGGAGACGTCGATCGCCGCTGCGACGGCGTCGGTGACGTCCTGCCCACCCGAAGGCAGGATCCGCACCAACTGGGGGCGGCCGCCGTCGACGATGACCACGGTGCTCACCCGGGCGCCAATGTCGACGATGGCCGCGGTCCGCGACACCGCGGCGCTGGCGGCGAGCGACCGGACGAGGGCAAACGCGTTCAGGTCGACCGCGATCGGCCGCAACCCGGCGCCTTCAACGGCGACGACGTTCGAGCTCACGGTGTCCTTCGTCGCCGCGACGAGCAGCCCGCGGACCGCAGGACCGTTTTGCCCGGCGAACTGGTCGACCGGGTAGTAGTCGAGTAGGGCGTCCTCGACGGCCACGGGCAGCATCTCCTGCACCTGGAACGGCAGCGAGGAGCGGATCTGCGCCATGGGCATGGCTGGCAGCTCCAGCTCGCGGACCAGAACGCGCTGGTTGCCGATCCCTATGGCGACGTCCCGGCTGCTGAACCGGCCCTCCTGCCAGAGCCGACGGAGCGAGCTCGCGACGGTCGCAGGCTCCGCCACCTCGCCGTCCCGGACCGCACCGAGCGGGAGCGGCACGGCGGCGTAGCGGACGAGCCGTGGACCGGCGGACCCGCCCGACTCCACCTCAGCCGCCCGGACGTGCGTCGTACCGATATCCAGCCCGATGACCACGCTTCTGGCCACTGTTCCTCCGACGTCGTGCTCGTGTGCGGCTGCACCCTGACTGGTCTATCGGGCGGCGGACTGCCCGGCTTGAGCAGCCTCGCGAGCGTTCTGGCAACTTCTCTCAGACGACCAGACCGAGGTATGCCGACCAGAGCGCCTCCCCCCACACGAGCCCAATTGCAGCACCCAGGAGCATCCAGGGGCCGAAGGGGATGCCGGTCTTGCGGCCCGCCCTTCCGGTGAGCATGAGGCCGAGAGAGAACACACCACCCAGCACGAAAGCGGCGAACGATCCCACGACGAGCGCACCCCAGCCGACCCACCCGAGAAACATCCCGAGGAGGGGGGCGAGCTTCACGTCGCCCCAGCCCATACCCGCGGGGTACGCCACCGCGAGGAGGAAGTAGAAGGCGAACATCGCCCCTGCGCCGATGACGGCACGGGCGAGCGCCGCACCCTCGCCCTCGACGAGACCCGCCACGGCGAGGAGCACCGGCGCGACCGCGAGTGACGGCAGCAGGATCTGGTTGGGCAGACGCCGGACATCGAGGTCGATGGCTCCCAGAGCCACTGCCACCGCGGCGAGGAACAGGAACGCGGGCAGCACTGCGACGGGGCCGAGCCACGCGGCCGTGCCCGCGAACAGCCCGCCTGTGAGCAGCTCGATGAGCGGGTAGCGGACGCCGATCGGAGCCCGGCACGCACGGCAACGCCCCCGCAGGGCGAGCCACGCCAACACCGGCACGTTCTCGAGCGCCGACAGTGGGTGACCGCAGCGCGGGCACCTGCTCCGTGGGCGCACCACCGACTCGCCGCGCGGGACGCGCCAGATCAGGACGTTCAGGAACGAGCCGATGACGAGGCCGAGGCCGCCGACGAGGGCGACCAGGGCGGGCCAGAGGACGGGGTCGTCGCGTAGATCCACGAGCTCAGCAGATCATCGATAGGCACCAGCAGCGTCGAAGACCGGCGAGACCTCGACCCAGATGTTCACGCCATAGGTCGTGGTCACGGGTGAAAGGAACTTCGGCGGTGCCGTGTACCTGAAGCGCTCGTCGTAGGTGTAGTCCTTCAGGTAGCCCGTGGACGGAGTGCTCCCACCGCTGCCGGTCGCGACCGGGCCACGGAACCGCTGGGCGATCGCGCCGTGGACGTGGAGCCTCCCGAGATACCCCGCACGGTTGTAGTTCTGCACCATGAAGGTGTGCGCGACGGACAGGATCGCGGCATCGATGCTCCTGTCGCCGGCGCCGAGCAGCGGCGTGTACGTGGTGCCCCAGTAGCTCGACACCTTCATGGGGTTCCAGACCCACACGGCGTTGTTGCCGACCAGGCCGAGGATGTCCTCCGAGGTGTCGTAGGTCAGGTCGTCAGTGACGTAGATGTAGTTCTCCGCCGCTACGGTGAGCTTGCCCTCGAGCGTGCCCTCGACGAAGGCATCTCCGTTGCGACACCCGTAGGCGGCGCTGAAGGGCGGTGTCTCGTCGGTCATCGGGTAGCCGAGGTTGTTGCCGTTGGACGGGCAGTCGATGCTGCCGAAGGGGGCCCTCCTCGAGCTCGGGCTCGTGGACGTGTAGTTGACGTTCGAGGCCGTCGTGGGCACGTTCTGCACGTAGATGACCGTGTTGGCCGGCACGGCGATCCGCTGCCCGACGTACGCGCCGCCCGAGACGCGGGCGAGCCCGCCGGCGCCGGGCGTGCCACACTTGGACGGGTTCGACCCGGACGTGCCCGCGTCACCCGCCGTGTTGGTGAAGCGGGTCCACGGCGAGATGACCGTCATCGTCCCGTCGCTATGGAAGGTGATGGACGTGGGGCCGGTGTACAGGCACCCGGGCGACGGGACGTCGTTGGGCAGATCCGACCGCGTCTCCTTCTTGAGCTGGGAGTTCGTGGCGGGCATCCCGATGGTGCCCGTCACTTGCGGGTCACCGGTGACGGCGAAGACGGGCGCGGACCCCGACGTCTGGACGTAGTTGGGCGCCGTTCCCGGGGCGTCGTACGCGGTCGTGACCTTGCCGAGGAACTGCGCCGCGCCGTTCATGTGCATCGCGTCATTGGTGTGCACCGGCCCGTCGAACGAGTCGTTGGTCGTGAAGCTGATGGTGGTGCAGCCCGGACGTGACGCCGGATAGTGGATCGCACAGTTGGTCGTGCTGGTGGGGTTGACCGCCGTCGGGTCCTGGACCTCGTAGTCGGTGAAGTACAGGAAGTCGATGAACCCGAGCTGCTTGAGGTCCGCGACGATCGTGCGCGTCTCGTTGCCCACCCGTCCGGTCGAACGGACCCGCAGCGTGCCGTCGACCCAGTACTTGCTGTTGTCCACCTCGTACCGGAACGTCGCGCCGCCGGAGCTGCCGGGCACCTGGGCCCAGGTCCCTGAGGTCCCGAGCCCGAACGCCGGGTTCGCCGCGGCGCCCGTCGGCAACGTGACGTTCGAGTTCGCAGGGTCGGAGGGGCTCGACGGATTGGGAGTGCTGAAGGTCGAGGCGGGGTTCCCGAAGACGAGATAGCCCGTGTCGTTGGCGAGCCGGCTCTCGTACTCCTCCACACCGGCGTAGGCGGCCGCGAGGGCTCCATTCCAGTCCTGCGTCTGGCGCGCAGACCGGGACGAACCGACGGCCAACGCGATCCCCGCCACGACCAGCGTCGCCAGCACGGCCGTGACCCCGATGATCATCACCATCGCGATGCCGTCGTCCTCACGCCGAGCCCGCCAGATCCGGCTCATCATGTCGTCGGTCCAATCCGCGAGATGCCGAGGTTCGGGATGCCCACCGAGTTGCGGAGGGTGACAGGCTCCGCCCGGGCGGTGACGTCCGCCTGGATCGTCAGGGTGATGGTCACAGCGGCCACCTCCTTCAGCTGCGCGGCCGTCAGACCGGAGGCGGTGAGCGGGAGGACGTTGCCGTCCTTGTCGAGGTACTCGAACATCGCGGGGGCCGACGTGGGGACGGCGCGCGCGATGGTCCGAGTCGTGTCGGGCGTCGACGCGAACGCCCACGGACCGGTCACGGTCGTCGCCAGCCACCTCGTCTCGACGATGCGGCGCGACGAGTCGATCGAGAAGCGGACCTTCAGTGGCTGCGGCTTGGTCGACGACGTGTCGATGTACGCGTACAACACGACCTCGTTGGGCTTCGCGGTGATGAAGACGGGCGAGTTCACCGTCGCGCCGACGAGCCGGACCTCGGTGCCCGAGCGGATCACGCGCGTCATCTCGTTCATGCCCGTCGTGGCGACGTTGATGCTGTCCGTCGCCGCGGTGTCCTGGCTGAACGTGCGACTCACCGAGCTCATGAAGCTCACGATCAGCGTCGTGACGATGCTCAGCAGGAAGACCGTGACGAGAAGCTCGGGCAGCGTGACGCCGTCGTCACGCCGCGACATGTGCCACCGCTCGGGCCGCATCACGGCGTGGTCACCACCCGAGGATCGAACGTCACGGTGCCGGTCGGCGCGATGGCCGTGGCCGTCGGGACGGCCGGCGTCGGGACCGAGAGCGCAGATGCTGGCACGTTGGCCCACGTCCCGGTCGCCGACGAGGCCCGTTGGAGCTGCCACGTGCCGTAGGGCAACGCGATCGTGGTGGGCGCGGCGGAGAGGACCGCCCCGAACTTGTAGGTGGCCGTGCACCCGGCGTCGGTCGACACAGCCCGCAGGTACTGGCCGGACCCCCCGCCGGCGATGGTGACGATGCCCATCGGGACGTCGATCGTCGCGGTCCCGCCAGGCAGCGCGGCCGCGGGATCGACCCGCACGCCGCGCAGCGTGCCCCCGGGGGCCGGCTCCTCCGGCCACAGGCCCGGGTCGGCCAGGTCGCAGACCCCGGCGAACGCCTGGTACCCGGACGGGTACGGGTGCAGCGGGAAGGTCTGCGTCCGCGTGCCGCCGCCGGCGCTCGGGGTCTGGGGGTAGAGCCCGTACGTGTTCCAGAACGTCGTCTGCAGGTCCGTCGGGATGCGGAGCGTGACGCCGGGCGGCGGCGTGTAGCCGGCGGCGAGGTTCGCCGTGAAGGTCCCCGCGCGCGCGTAGAGGAACCCGACGGACACCGACTGGCCAGCCACGACGCTCACCGTCTGGCTCGCCGACGTCGCCTGGTCCCCGGAGCGGTAGCCGGCCGAGGAGGCGGTCACCGTGTAGGTGGCCGGGGCGACCTTCAGGATGTACGTGCAGCCCTGCGCGTCGGTGGGCTGCACGGCGGACCCGGGGCTCGGCGACGCGCTGACCGTAACGCCGGAGACGCCCAGACCCGTCGCGTCCAGCACGGACACGAGGATGGTGCCCTTGGCGGGATCGTTGATCCGCTCGTCCGGGTCGATCACCGTGTCCGACCGGACCGGCTCCGTGCCCGGCCGCATGTTGTCCCAGGTGACCGTGATGTTGACGCGCTTGTAGCGGAGCGGGGCGCCCGTGCCTCCACTCGTGCCGCCGCACGTGAAGTCGAGCCCGGGGTCGGACACCCACTGCGTGTCGCGGTGGACGTGGAAGGTGTCCCCGTTGATGGTCACGTCGCGGTCGGCGTCGACGAGGGCGAAGAGGTCGGCGGTGTCGCGGGTGAGGTCGATCTCCTCGGCCGCGAGGTTGGCAGCGACCTGCCGCGCGCGGGTGTCGCGGGTGACCTGGAGCACCGAGAGCATCGTGTAGATGATGCCGGTGGAGACGATGGCGAAGATGAGGAGCGCCGCCATCAGCTCGACGAGCGTCATCCCGACGTCGTCCCGCGGACGGATCCGCCGGCCTACGCGCATTCGCTGCTCCTCTGGTGTGCCGTGCACGGAAAGCGACCGCGGGGGGTGGGGGGGGGGGGCGGCGGCCCCCCCCCCCCGGAG
>JAEZBT010000061.1 GCA_023426865.1 Actinomycetes bacterium | reverse complement strand
CGCCCAGCGAGTCGAGCCCCGCGGCGACGTGCGCCACGACGCCCGCGGTCAGGTCGGGCACGCGGTCGACGACCAGCGAGCCGGGGACGTGTCGCGCCGACGTCAGTGGGCTGGTCGGCAGGCCGGCCGCGTCGGCGACGTCCTGGGCGGCGCGCGCCACCTCCGCGGGGGTCCGGTAGTTCACGGTCAGCTCAGCGAGGCGCCACGACTGGCCGAGCACGGGCGAGAGCATCGCGTCCCACGACCGGGCGCCGGCGGCGGTGGACGTCTGCGCGAGGTCACCCGCGATCGTCATCGACCGGGTGGGCACGCGGCGCACGAGCATCCGCCAGGCCATCGCGGACAGCTCCTGCGCCTCGTCGACGATGACGTGGCCGTACGTCCAGGTGCGGTCGGTGGCGGCCCGCTCGGCGGTGGTGAGCAGGGGACCGGTGTTCGTGAAGCGGTCCACGAGGAGCTCGGCGCTGACCATGGCGCCGGCTCCCGAGGTGGTGAGCACGTCGCGTGCGAACTCCAGGTCGGCCTGGCGGCGGCGGGCCTCCGCGGCTGCCTGGGCGCGCGCGGCCTGGTCGTCCTCGCCGAGCAGCTCGGCGGCCTCGTCCAGGAGCGGCACGTCGGCCGCCGTCCAGGGTGAGCCCGCCGGGCGGGCGAGCGCGGCGCGCTCGGCGGCGGTGAGCTCGGGTGCGGCGGCCTCGAGCCGCTCGGGCCGTGCGAGGAGCGACTCGAGCAGGCGCTGCGGCGTCAGCGGCATCCAGGCCAGGTTGAGGGCGATCCTCACCTCGCGCGTGGTGCGCAGGTCCTCGATGACCTCGCCCCGCTCGTCGGGCGGCACGGGGAACGCGAGCTGGGTGACGTACTGCTGCGCCAGCCGCCCGAGCATGTCGCGGACGAACGCGGCGCGGGCGAGGTTGTGCGGCTGGCCGCCGCGCCGGGCACGGGCGGCCGCCTCGGTGACGTCGCGGGGGTCGATCGTCACCACGTGCCCGTCCAGGGTGACGTCGCGCGCCGGTAGCCGCACGCCCTGCCGCTGCCGGACGGCCCGCGCGAGGATCTCGCGCCACACGGCCCGCCCCTTGATCTCGGCCACCGAGTCCGGCTCGACGCCGTCGGCCCGGATCCCGGGGAACAGCTCGGCGACGGTCGTCGTGACGACCCCCGTCTCGCCGAGCGAGGGCAGCACCTGGTCGATGTAGCGCAGGAAGACGCGGCTCGGCCCGACGAGCAGCACGCCCGACCGCTCGAGCGTGCGCCGGTGGGCGTACAGGAGGTACGCGGCGCGGTGCAGCGCGACGGCCGTCTTGCCGGTGCCCGGCCCGCCCTGCACGACGAGTGATCCGGCGAGGTCGGATCGGATGACGGTGTCCTGCTCGGCCTGGATGGTCGCGACGATGTCGCCCATCCGGCCCGTCCGGGCGCTAGCCAGGGCCGCCAGGAGGGCGCCCTCCCCCGCGAGCGTGGCGACGTCGGTCCCGCCCGAGGCCACGGCGTCCAGGTCGAGGACCTCGTCCTCCAGGCCCGTGACGACGCGGCCGCGCGTGACGAGGTGGCGCCGTCGGACGACGCCGTCGGGCTGCGCGGCGGTGGCACGGTAGAACGGCTGGGCCGCGGGCGCGCGCCAGTCGGTGAGCAGGACCGTGTGGTCGGGGTCGGTCAGCCCGATGCGGCCGACGTACGTCGTGCTGCCGTCGGTGCGGTCCAGGCGCCCGAAGGTGAGGCGCTGCTCGACTGCGTCGAGCTGGGCGAGCCGGTCCTCGTAGAGCGTGGCGAACGCGTCCCGCTCCGACCGGTTCTGCGGCGAGCCGCTCGGGCCCACCCGGCGCGTGCGCCGCAGCCGCTCGGCCGTCTGCGCCCGCATCTCGTCCAGCCGGGCGTACCGACGGTCGACGGCGGCCTGCTCCTCGCGGAGCTGTTCTGCCCGCACCACGCTCCCTCCCGCGGTCGCCCGCGCGACCGGCCGTCCATTATCCGCCTTCCGGGCGGCTCCGGGGTGCGCCGTCCGGCCGCGGGGAGTGCCGGGTGACGTGCGGAGGGCGGGGATGTGGCCCGCGTCACCCGTCCGGCCCAGTCCGGCTCGCTCGACGCGCGGCCCGGACAGGGCGACCCTAGGATCGGCCAGCGCATCGGCGAAAGGTGGACAGTGCCCTACCACGAGGTTCGGCCGAGACCCGTCTCGGTCCTGCTCGTCGAGGACGACGACGGCGACGCCTTCCTCGTCGGCGAGCTCTTCGCCGACTCCGGGGCGCTCGTGGACCTGGAGCGGGTCCGCACGATGGACGACGTGCCTCAGCAGCTGGACGTGGACTGCGTCCTGCTGGACCTGGGACTGCCGGGGATGGCTGGGCTCGAGGCCCTCGAGAGGCTGCTGCGCCGACCGGGGTCGGCCGCCGTCATCGTGCTCACCGGGCACGCGGGGACGGGGCAGGGGCTACGCGCGGTCGCCGCGGGGGCCCAGGACTACCTGGTCAAGGGCGAGGTCGACGCCGAGCTGCTGCACCGGGCCGTGCGCTACGCGATCCAGCGGCGCCGCTTCGAGCTCGCCGAGCGCGAGCTCTACCGCGCCGAGCTGCGCCAGTACGAGACGAGCCGGCTGGAGCGTGCGCTGCTGCCGCGGCCGATGGTCGACGACGACGGCCTGCAGGTGAACGTCGGCTACCGCGCCGGCCGCGACGGCCTGCTCGGTGGCGACTTCTACGACGTCGTGGAGCGCGACGACGGCGCGGTGCTCGCGGTCGTCGGCGACGTCGCAGGTCACGGCCCCGACGAGGCCGCGCTCGGGGCGACGCTGCGCACCGCCTGGCGGACGGGCGTCCTCGCGGGGCTCGACGCGCCCGACGTCCTGGAGGTGGTCGAGCGTGTGCTCGTCGCCGAGCGTGAGCGCCCGGAGATCTTCACCACGCTCGTCATGGTGGAGGTGGCCAAGGACCGGCGCAGCCTCGACCTGTACCTGTGCGGGCACCCGACACCGTTCCTGGCCGGGCCGCCCGTGACGTCGCTGCCCGCCACCCACCGGGGCCGCGCGCTCGGCATCCCGCTGCCCGGCGGCTGGCAGCCGGCCCACATCGAGCTCACCGGTGCCTGGCGGGTGCTCCTGTTCACCGACGGCCTGGTCGAGCCCACGGTCGATGGCGGGCGCGCGCGGCTGGGGGAGGCGGGGCTGCGGGAGATCGTGACCCAGGCGCTCGCCCCGGCGGGCGTCGGGCCGTCGTCCGACGTCGTGGACCGCGTCCTGGAGGTCGTGACGGCCCGGCACGGCGGGCACCTCGTGGACGACGCCGCGCTCGTCGCCATCGGCTGGACCGGAGGGCCGGCGTGAGGGCACCCGACCGACGCTCGGCCGCCGACCGGACGTCGCTGCGGCGCCGCCTGCGGGTGGCGCTCGTGGCGGGTGGCGTCGTCCTCGGGATCCTCGCCGGCATCGCGGCGACGGCCCTGGTCGTCATGCGGGACCGCCAGGACGCCATCACCGGCACCTACTTCCTGGCGGTGACGGAGGCCGGCACCGGGCACATCCTGCTGCTGGACGCCGAGGCGGCGATCGACTCCTACCTGGAGACCGGAAACGAGGCGGCGATCGAGGTGCTCGACCGCATCGGCGGCCAGGACGACGAGCAGACCGCCGACGTCGAGGCCGCGCTCACGGCCGAGCTCGGGGCGGACCACCCGGTCCTGACGCTGCGCGCGCAGGCGACCGAAGCCGTCGACGACTGGTTCGCCGGACACGTCCAGCCGCTCGTCGCTGCGGTCGAGTCCGGCGGCCCGGACGCCGCCGACCCGGCGGACCTGCAGGCCGAGGGCGAGGCGTTCGACCGGATGGAGGCGCTCGTCGACGCCTACACGCTGGCGGTGCGTGACGCCCGCGAGGACGCCAACGCCGACCTGCGCCGGTGGATCGGCGTGTCGACCCTGGCGTTCGGCCTGCTGATCCTGAGCGCCGTGGCGGCGGGCGTCGTCCTGTGGGTCTACCTGCGGCGCTGGGTCACCGACCCCCTCGCCGGCCTCGCGGCCGAGGCCCGGGAGGTGGCCGACGGCGACGTGCACCACCGCGTCGACGACTCGGGCCCCGGTGAGGTGGGCGCCGTCGCCCGGGACGTGGAGCTCATGCGCGAGCGGCTCGTGGTTCTCCTGGACGAGTCGCGGCGGGCGCGGGCCGAGCTCGAGGCGTCACATGCCGTGCTGGAGGCGCAGACGGAGGAGCTGCGCCGCTCCAACCGCGACCTCGAGCAGTTCGCGTACGTCGCCTCGCACGACCTCCAGGAGCCCCTGCGCAAGGTCGCGAGCTTCACCCAGCTGCTGGGTTCGCGCTACCGCGGCCAGCTCGACGAGCGCGCCGACCAGTACATCGACTTCGCGGTCGACGGCGCCAAGCGCATGCAGCGGCTCATCAACGACCTGCTCGGCTTCTCGCGCGTCGGCCGCATCGGCACCGAGGTCACGGACGTGGACATGGACCGAGTGTTCGCCCGGGCTGTCGCGGACCTCGCCGCGGTGGCCGAGGAGACGGGCGCCGACGTGACGGCCGGCGACCTCCCGACGCTGCGCGGCGAGGAGGCGCTGCTCGTGCAGCTGGTGACGAACCTCGTCGGCAACGGCCTGAAGTTCCGCCGGCCGGACGTGCCGCCCGTCGTCCGCGTCGAGGCCGAGCGGGTCGGCGACCACTGGCAGTTCGCGTGCCGCGACAACGGCATCGGCATCGACCCGCAGTACGCGGAGCGCGTCTTCGTGATCTTCCAGCGGCTGCACGCCAAGGAGGTCTACGAGGGCACGGGCATCGGCCTCGCGCTGTGCAAGAAGATCGTCGAGTACCACGGCGGTGAGATCTGGGTGGACCAGACGGTCACCGAGGGCACCGTGGTGCGCTGGACTCTCCCCGCGGCGCCCGCCGCAGGGATCGCGGCCGGGGGCGACGCCGTCACCCCCGGCCACTCGCAGGAGGGCCCCGCCGATGACTGACCGCAAGGAGATCGACGTCCTGCTGGTCGAGGACGACCCGGGCGACGTGCTCATGACGCGCGAGGCGTTCGAGGAGAACAAGGTCGCCAACCGCCTGGCCGTCGTCAGCGACGGCGAGAGCGCGATGGCCTACCTGCGCAAGGAGGGCACCTACGCCGACGCGCCGACGCCGGACCTGGTGCTGCTGGACCTCAACCTGCCGCGGATGGACGGCCGCGAGGTGCTGGCCGCGATGAAGGGCGACGAGACGCTGCAGAGCATCCCGGTGGTGGTCCTGACCACGTCGGAGGCGGAGGAGGACGTGCTGCGCTCGTACGCGCTGCACGCCAACGCGTACGTGACCAAGCCCGTGGACTTCGAGCGGTTCATCGACGTCGTGCGGCAGATCGACGACTTCTTCGTGCAGGTCGTGCGCCTGCCGGCGCGCTGACCGGAGCCCGCCACCCGGGCGACGATCAAACGGTGGACGCCGTGGAATTCCCGGTGCTGCCGGTGGTGTTGCACCCTGCAGACGAGGTAGAGGAGCACACCGTGACGAGCGACCCGCGAGACCTCTTCGAGGTCGAGGACGAGACGGCCGCCCAGCTGGCGGAGAGCACCCCGGAGGACGGGTTGGTGCTGGTCCACGCCCTGCGGGGCTTCATCGACGCCGGCAGCGCCGGCGAGCTCGCGACCGAGCACCTGCTCGAGCACTTCGACGGCCGTCGACTGGTGACCTTCGACACCGACCAGCTCGTGGACTACCGCGCCCGCCGGCCCACGATGGTCTTCGACGTGTGGCGCTGGCGCGAGTACGACGAGCCACAGCTCGTCGTCGACTGGATGCGGGACGCGGCCGGGCAGCCCTTCCTGCTCATGCACGGCCTCGAGCCGGACGTGCAGTGGGAGCGGTTCGCGGCAGCGGTGCGCCAGGTGGTCGAGCAGTTCGGCGTGCGCCTGGTCATGGGCATGCACGGCATCCCGATGGGGGTGCCGCACACGCGGCCCCTGGGGGTGACGCGGCACGCCACCCGACGCGAGCTGACCGGCCCGAGCTGGTTCGGCACGGTCCAGGTGCCGGGCTCGGCCGCCTCCCTGCTCGAGTACCGGCTGGGCCGCTGGGGCCACGACGCCGGCGCGGTCGGCGTGCACGTCCCGCACTACCTGGCGCAGTCGTCGTTCCCGCCCGCGGCGCGCACCGCGCTGGAGGACGTCGAGGAGGTCACCGGGCTCGCGCTCGACCCTGGCGCGCTCGCCGACGCGTCCGTCGAGGCGCTGGAGGCGGTGGACCGCCAGATGGCCGACGCGCCGGAGGTCGCCGCCGTCGTGCACGCGCTGGAGGAGCAGTACGACGGGCTGGCGCGCTCGCTCGGTCGCGTGGGCCTGCTCGCCGAGTCGTCCCCGCTGCCGACGGCCGACGAGATCGGCGCCGAGTTCGAGAGGTTCCTCGCGGAGCAGGCCGACCCCGAGGACTGAGTCCCGCGGCCGGCGCCACCCCGACGCGGGACTAGCGTGAGCCCGTGAACGCGGACGGTGACCCGGCGCGCGGGCCCGCCCGTCCGGCCTTGCCC
>JAEZBT010000015.1 GCA_023426865.1 Actinomycetes bacterium | reverse complement strand
CGGCGGCACCCGGCGCGCCGTGACGTCCTCCCGGGGGGTCAGTAGCCCTCGGGCAGGTGGGGGACGTACGGCTCCTCGAGCCGGCGGATCTCGTCGTCCGTCAGCGCCAGGTCGAGCGCGGCCACCGCGTCCGCGAGGTGATGCGCCTTCGTCGCCCCCACGATGGGCGCCGTCACGACGTCCTTGGCCAGCAGCCAGGCGAGCGCGACCTGCGCCCGCGGGACGCCGCGCTCGGCTGCGACCTCGCCGACCGCGTCGAGGATCCGGCGGTCGGGGTCCACCGACTGGTGGTACAGGGTCTGCCCGAACCGGTCGGTGCGGCTGCGTGCCGTCTCGTCGTCCCACTCGCGTGCGAGCCGGCCTCGCGCGAGCGGGCTCCAGGGCAGGACGCCGACGCCCGCATGCGCGCAGTACGGGAGCATCTCCCGCTCCTCCTCGCGCATGAGGAGGTTGTACTGGTCCTGCATCGAGACGAACCGGGTCCAGCCGCCGGCGTCGGCGACGTGCTGCGCCTCGACGAACTGCCACGTGTGCATCGAGGACGCGCCGAGGTAGCGCACCTTCCCGGCACTCACGACGTCGTGCAGCGCCTCCATCGTCTCCTCGATGGGGGTGTGCGGGTCGTAGCGGTGGATCTGGTACAGGTCGATGTAGTCGGTTCCCAGCCGTCGCAGGCTCGCGTCGACCTGGGTGAGGACGGCGCCGCGCGAGAGGCCGGAGCCGTTCGGGCCCGGGCCCATCCGGCCGTGCAGCTTGGTGGCGATCACGACCTCGTCGCGTCGGGCCACCTCGCCGAGGACGCGGCCCACGATCTCCTCGCTCGAGCCGTCGGAGTACACGTTCGCGGTGTCGAACGTGGTGATCCCCGCCTCCAGCGCGGCGGTGATGAACGGCCGTGCCTCGTCGGGTGGCAGCGTCCACGTGTGATTGCCCCGGGTGGGCTCCCCGAACGTCATGCAGCCGAGCACGAGGCGGGAGACCCGCAGGCCGCTCCCGCCGACCCGAACCTGGTCCATCAGTCCTCCTCCGTCGGCACGATGAGCACCTTTCCGGTCGTCGCGCGTCCCTCCAGCGCACGATGGGCGTCGGCAGCCCCGGCCAGCGGGAACCGCGCGCCGACGCGGACGTCGAGCGTCCCGGCCAGCACGGCGTCGAAGAGCTCGGCGGCCCGCCACTCGAGCTCGGCGCGTGTGGCCGTGTAGTGCCGGATGCTGGGCCGCGACAGGAACAGCGACCCGAGGTTCTCCAGGCGCATCGGGTCGAACGGCGGCACGGCGCCCGAGGCCCCGCCGAAGAGCGCCAGGGCGCCGCGCGGGCGCAGCGAGGCCAGGGAGGCGTCGAAGGTCGAGGCACCGACGCCGTCGTACACGGTGTGCACGCCGTGCCCGCCCGTGAGCTCGCGCACCGCCGCGGGGAGCTCGGTCGTGACGTCGGTCATGCGGTCGTAGCGGATCACGTCGGCGGCACCCGCCCCGCGGGACAGGGCCTCCTTCTCGTCCGTCGACACGGTGGTGATGACGCGAGCGCCGGCGGCGACGGCGAGCTGCGTGAGCAGCAGCCCGACGCCCCCGGCTCCGGCGTGCAGGAGCACGTCCTGGCCGGCCTGGACCGGGAACGTGGACCGGACGAGGTAGTGCGCCGTGATGCCCTGGAGCAGAAGGCCCGCCGCGGTGTCCGGCGCGACGCCGTCGGGCACCGGGACCACCTGCTCGGCGAGGACACGTGCGTGCTCGGCGTACGCCCCCTCCGACCCGGCGACCCAGGCGACGGTGTCGCCGACGGCGACCGCTGTCACGTCCGAGCCGACGGCCACCACGGTCCCGGCGCCCTCCGAGCCGACCACGTGCGGGAACGGCACCGGGTAGCGCCCCGACCGCCGGTAGGTGTCGATGAAGTTCACGCCCGCGGCGGCGACCTCGACGATCACCTGCTCGGGGGAGGGGGAGGGGTCGGGGAGGTCGACGACGGCGAGCACCTCGGGCCCGCCCGGACGGGTTGCCTGGACGACGCGCATGTCCCGATCCTGCACCCGTACGGCGCCGCTCGCGGGATGTGGCCCGTGTCACGTCGCGGGTCGGGCGCTCGCATCGCTATGGTTAGGTAATGCTTACCTCACTTGGGGACGGTCGGTTCGTCCGTGACGTGGTCCGCACGGACCGCGCCGCCTACCGACCGTTCCGGGTGACGGTGACCGCGGCCCGCCGCGTCTGCCCCTCGTTCCTGCGCGTGACGCTGGCCGGGCCCGACCTCGACCTCTTCGGCCGCGACGGCCTCGACCAGCGCGTGAAGATCGTCTTCCCGCTCCCGGACGGCATCCTGTGCGACATCGACCGCCCCGAGGTGGTGGAGGACGGCACCTGGTACGAGCACTGGCGCGCGCTGCCCGACGCGCGGCGCAACCCGTTGCGTACCTACACGGTGCGCCGGGTCCGCCCCGCCGCCCGCGAGCTCGACATCGACCTCGTGGCGCACGGGGGTACGGGCCCGGCCGCCCGGTGGCTCGAGGCCGTGCGGCCGGGGGACGAGGTCATCGTCGTCGGCCCGGACGCGCGGAGCATCCACAGCCACGTCGGGATCGACTTCCGTCCCGGTCCGGCGCGCCGCATCCTCCTGGCCGGTGACGAGACCGCCGCGCCCGCCATCTGCGCCATCCTCGAGGCCCTGCCCGACGACCGGGCCGCGCAGGCGTTCATCGAGGTCCCCGACATCGACGACCGCTTCGCGCTCGACCTGCCGCCGACGGCCCGGATCGACTGGCTGCCGCGCTCCGGCGCCCCCGTGGGTACGCGGCTGGTGCCCGCCTTGACCACGTGGGCCGGGGACGCCGCCGACCTGCTGACCGCGGCCGCCGCGCCCGCCCCGCAGCAGCTCGCCGAGGTGGACGTCGACCGCGACCTGCTCTGGGAGTCGCCCGTCGCGCCGCCCGACGAGGCCTTCTACGCGTGGCTGGCCGGCGAGGCCGGGGTCATCAAGGACCTGCGCCGCCTCCTGGTCCGCGGCCACGGCGTGGACCGCTCGCGCGTGGCGTTCATGGGCTACTGGCGGCAGGGGCGCGCCGAGCTGTCGTGAACGTCGGCACTCGTGACGGCGGAGCCGCCCTGGACGCCGACCGGTCCGTCGAGCGATGACCGCCTCCCGCCCGGCGGTCGAGGCCCGGCCCGGGTCGGTGCCCACGGC